>DATGWU010000661.1:0-19745 GCA_035299345.1 Rhizobium sp. | reverse complement strand
GGCATTCCCAAGGAAGGGCTGGAGGCGTTGCGCGACAACCTGCACCACACGCTCGACGAGATCGGCGGCGATCTGACGAAGCTGCCGGCGACCGCCGGCTCGGACGGTCGTTACACCGACGCGCAGCGTCTGAACGAACGGTATGTCGGCAGTCAGGTCTATATTCCGAGCCTCGCGGACCAGATCCGGAACGGCGACGCCGCTCCTGCCTCGTTCCGTCAGATCGACGTGGTCCTTGCCGAATTGGGCATCGGGATGCCGGTGGCGTGATGCCGTGAAGACATTGGCGGACCGACCGCGCCCGTCGACGAACCGACGGGCGCATCGGAGGCGATTCTATTCCAGATAGCCTCTCCTCCTGAGCCAGGCCTTCAACCCTTCGGTGCTGCGCGGCTCGACATATGAGGCATAGGCATTTTCATGCATCAGCGTGCCGTCCGAGGGGCGGTACCACAGGGGATCGTCGCTCGGCAGCATCGCCTCGTCGGCGGAGACCTTCTTCTGCGGCACCCACCACTGATTGCCCTCCCAGTACATCGTCGTCTCGGAATCCTCGTAACGCTTGTGTTCGGTGTTGTATTTTACCGTCGGATACTTGGTGAGATCCACCTTGGTGGGGTCCTCCGGCAGCTTGAGGTATTTCAGATCCTCCTGGGTCGTCGGGAGCTTCCCGTCCTTGTCCGCCGTCATGTCGCGAATGGTCTCGGACAATTCGGTCGCCTGCTCCGGCGTCATGCGATTGAAGAGCTGTCCGAGGCGCGCCCTTGTATAGCCCTCGGCTCCATAGGTGCCCGTCAGAACGGCGTCGGCGCTGCGGGTTCCCTTGTCGCCTCCCATCAGATGCTCATCACCGGGGAACACCGTCTGCAGGATACCCATGACGCCTTCATCGAGGAGGTCGTTGTGTTCCGCCAGCGCCTCGGCGACCTTGCGGTCCTTGACGCCGAACATCACCTGAATGGCGTCGGCATCGGCCTTGTCGTAGGTGTGCGCGGCGTTGTAGGCGCTCCGCCCCTGGACGATGCCGGCGCCGGCAACCTGCAGGACCGCCGCGACGCCGGACACCTTCAGCGGACCCAGCCGGCTCATCAGGCGAACCAGGCCGTTGTTGGCTGCCTTTGCCTCGAGCGCACCGGCTCCGCCAGCGGCCGCGAACATGGCATCGCTAACGGTCGCGATACTATATCCGGTCGCCTTGACCCCATCCGCCTTGTCCCCAACGATCCAGCCTGTCCCTTGCATGATGGCGTTGCTGAGGTCGGCGCCGACATAGAGCGTATCGATACCTCCGCCGCGGAGAAAATGCCCCGAGTTCAGGGCTCTGCTCCAGAGCTTCTTCTCGCCTGCGGAAAGGCTGTTGCTGGCGTTCACCCGCTCCTTCAGCGCATCGATCTTCGCTTCCGTGGTCGTGGGTCCCGTGGGTCCGTCGAGGAGCACGTCGGCTGGCAAGGGCTTCAAGGCGGTCTTGGCCGCCGACATGAGCATGATCGTATGCGGCACGTAGTAGACCATGTCGTCGCCGGTCGTGCCGAGCGCGTCGAGGTTGCGACCGAACAGGATCGCGCTGCCGCCGCCGGAGAGCCGCCCAATCGCATTTGTCCCGACCTTGAGCCGCTTCATCTGCTGTATCTGGGTTCTCTCGGCATCGGTCGGCTGCACCCTTCCGGCCACGATGTCCTTGAGGCGTGCCTCACCGATCTTCTCGGTCACGTCCTTGACGAACTTGTTGAGTTCCGGGTTCTTCTGGTCGGCAGTCCCGTCGATGTACTTCATGACGGCGTCGACTTCGGTCCTGCTCAGGCTGGCCCCGCCGTTCAGCAGAGCCGACTGGACGCGGTTCTCCGCAAGCGCCGTCTGGATGTCGCCGACACGGCCCTTCAGGGTTTCGGTGACGGCAAAGGTCGCGAGCGCGCGGGCCGAACGCTGGACCCAGATCGTGCCGGTCGCATCCGGATCGGTGCCTTTCTCCACATTGGCATAAGGATCCGGACCCTCGGTCTTCGGCATGTCCGGCAGGTCCTTCATCGCTTCACTGATAGACTTCGACTTCGTCATCATGATGCCGGTGCCGAAGAGCGAGGGAATCGGCGCTTCCGTCTTGAGGCCGTCGACCTTGCTGAGTGGCGCCTCGTAGATCTTCAGGGCGAGATCAATGCTCTCCTGCTGTTCCCAAAGCTGCTGGCGGACCTGCCCTTCCTTCACGAGGTCCTGGGATTTCTGCTTGTTTTCGGGGCTGAGATTGTCGATCGCCTCCATGTCTCGGGCGAGCTGCGTGGCACCCGAGATGGGGTCGTCGGGCTTGGCGCCGTTCCAGCCGGACAGGCCGTGGTAGAGCTCGTTGTAGAGCGTGGTGATCTTCTCGTCCTGCGCCTTCGAGACGTTGCCGAAATTCTCGATGCTGCGGCGGATCGCCCACTGGGCGTCGGAGTTTTGCGCCAGGTAGTCGTTGTAACCGAGCTCGCCCTCGGCCTTGAGTTCCTCACGCTTCTGGATCCCGAGCTCTGCCGTGCGAGCCGCCATCGCGGTCAGCAGCGCCGTGCCGCCGCCCTTCGCATCCTCGCTGCTCAGGATGCTGAATATCCGCTGATGCGACAGGACGTTGAGCCCCGGCAGTTCGGTGTTCATCTTTTCGACGAGGCGATTGGCGACGAGATCGACAAACTCCTTGCCCGGCCCAGCCTTCTTGCCGTCGCCGTAGAGAATATTCTGCGAGGCGACGCCGAGATCCTGTATCGCCTTGATTTTCGCCTTTGTGTCCCCCTTGCTTCCGGAAGCTCCGATGGCGTCGATCGACTGGTCGACCATCTTGCGGACCCGGGGATCCGATGCGATCAACGCGCCGGTCGACTGGTCGAGCAGTTTCTTGATGTCCCCGCTCGCCTTGCCGGACGTGTCGAAGCTCGGAAGCGCGTGAGCCGGGTCGGTCTTCTCCTTGAGCTTGGCGAGGAACTTCTCGGCGCCCTCGACGCCTCCCTCTCCGTAAGCCGCTTCGAGATCCCGGACATGGCGATCAACACGCACCTCCTTCAGGGCATCCTCGATCCCCGCCTTCAGGGCGGCGCCGTATTTGTCCGGATCGCCTGCGGTATAGCCGGCATAGATCGATGCACGGTTCGTCAGCGCGGTGATCTGCGCGCCCTCGTCGCTGCCGGAGGCGAGCGCGATGTCGACCAGTTGCTTCTTCGTCTCCCTGGTGACCCCTTCATAATCCTTCTTGTCGCCGAGGCTGGCGATGCGCCCGAGCTGGTCGTCGGTCCTGCCGTCCGCCTTCCATTCCTTCTCTTTCATGTCGCGCACCTGATTGAGCGCGTCCATGAAGACCCGGTCGTCTGGTGCCCGCTCGGCTATGGGGCGGACGAGATCGCTCACCTCGCCGGCATCGAGCTTCTTGTCGCCGTTCTTGTCGGCACCGAACTTCGGCGTGCCGAGACTTTCCGAAGCGAGATCGACCTCCTTGGCAATGGCGACGACGAGGTCGTCCTTGGCCTTGTCGCGCTCTGCCTCGCTCTTGGTCTTGTCGTTGGCCGTGCCGAGGGCCGTTCTCTGCTTTTCCAGCAGCTCCAGCCGTTCGGGGCTCAGGACGAAGACGGCGTCGCCGTTCTCGAGTGCCTTGTCTGCCTCTTCTGCTGCCGACGGCCTGTTGCCGAAGGGCTTCCGGTCGAGCTCGGGCGTCGCCGCCAGCTGCTCGTTCAGCGCTTTGTTGTCCTTGGGATCGACGCCGGCCTGCTCATAGATGCGGAAAGGCCAAAGTCCGGGCTCCACCTGTCGTTCGACGATGCCGGAGGGGCCGCCGTTCCAGGGCAAGGCCGGCGGTGGCTCGTTCTTCTTGCTGTTCTTCTTGGTCTGGTCGACGACCTGCTCGAACGGTTTCGTCGTGTCCGAGCGTTCGGAACGGTTGCGTGCGAAGAAATTAACCAATGACATCAGCTACTCCCTGCTCCGTTTTCATGATTTCGAACCGGCAAGATTGCCGCGGAATACAAAGCGACGGGCGACGTTGCCGCCCTTCGTGAGTGTCAGAATTCGGGAACCTGCCCTACTGGATGCCGTAGGCGGTGCGGGCATGCCCGCTGATCAGCGAGTCGAGCTGCTTGTCGTCCAGGCCCTTGCTGTCAGTCGACGACCATGCATGCTGTTTGAGCGCCTCGACGATGCCTTTCCGGGTCGCCTCGCCCTCATAGGGCTCCATGAGGACATCCATGATCTCCTTGAGACGCGTTTCCTGCATCTCGGGCGAACCGAAATCGGCGCGCGAATCCATGAGCGCAGTGGCCGCGTTCGTGCGTTCTTCGACATTGCCGGAATGCTGACCGAGATAGGTCCTGACCGCAGCCTTGCGGCGATCGGCCGTCAACGAGGGCGCCCTGAGTGCGTCGATTGCGGCCGGCGCTCCTTCGGGCTTCATGGTCGGGACGAGGACGAAATCGGGTTTGAGGTTTCCCTCATGATAGGCGTTGATGAGATCCGGATTGGAAAACTGGACGTTGCCGTCGATCATCAGCATCGTATCGGCGTCGCTCAGGTTGTTGTCCTTGCCGATCTTGAACTGCGAGTCGCCCGCCTCCGGAACGGCGATCTTCACGTTTGCCAGCAATTCCTCGGAGTTCTTCAGCCCCTGCTCGCGTGCGCGTCGATCGAGGATCTCCTGCCACGCCTTCGCCTGTGCCGGCGACACGTCAAATTCCCGCTTGTTGTCAGCGCTTTTCAGCCGAAACCCTTTGCCGACAACCTCCAAAGTCAACGCCATGCCTACCTCCCTGCGTGTTATCGTCGGTGGTGGAGTCGCGCCTTCTCAAAGGCATTCAGTCTGCTCGGCTCACCGCTTTCGCCATCCTCTATGGAGAACGATCGCCGAGGTAAAAGGACGTCACCCTAATACTAGAGATTGCAAAAGGCCGCAAACCCTCATTTAGCGCATTCTAAGATTGGCGGATTTTCGCTTTGTTGCAGCGCCGGCGTCCCCGGCGAGGAGCAAGGCGGGCGCGAAACCGCACAGTATTGCCACGCGACTCTGGCCTCCAATCCGCGTGGACGTAGGCCACCTCTTCAGGCGCTTTCCTTGGCGAGTGTTGTTACCAGCACGAGCGTTTCTTCGAGCAATAGGTCGGGCCTGAGCTCGAGACGGTGCCGCAGCACATACATGATCGCTACTTCCAGAGAAGTACAGGCGAGTTCAATGTCCATTAGCGTGCTGCATAATAATTGCGCTGAAATGCCAATCGAATTCGTTTGCCATATTAGATGATCCGTACGGCCGGCTGATATTCACCAGCCAAGCTCTATATGCCGTCTTGCGGACGGGCTATTTGGCGTGGCGCTACGACATATGATGCAACACTGCCGCGGCCGAGGGACGCGTCGATCTCGACACCTCTCGGAGGGGAAACTATTGATCTGCCAGCAAGATTTCCTTGAGTACAACAGCATCGTTATGGGCCTCGTCTCGCGCCGCGAAGACAAGTGTGATCGGCCCGGCAAGCGCCAGGTTGCGCAACCGATCAAATTCCTCGTGACGTTTCTTGATCTCTTCGGCATACCGCTGGCGGAATTCTTCCCACCGGGAGGGCTCGTGAGAGAACCATTTCCTCAGCTCGGTGCTTGGTGCCAGTTCCTTCACCCAATAGTCGATTGCGGCATCGGACTTCCTCACTCCGCGTGGCCACAGCCGGTCGACCAAGATACGCTTGCCATCGCCGTCGGTCGGAGCCTCGTAGGCGCGCTTCAGTTTGACGTTCTTCTCGGAAATTTTGGCGCTCATGCATGTTGCTCCTGTCCTGCGTATCGCAGAGATAGGGCGCGCAATGAGATCTGCCACGACCTGATCCCCTTGAAGATGGCGTCGTCAACGGACCACGCGATCATGATAGGAAAGGTACGATGAAGCTCTTTGTCGGTACAGCCGAAATTGCCGAAATCGGTGGGCTAGTCGCCGCCGGCGTCGCCGACGGGGTTAGCAAGAACCAGACGCTGGTCGCAAATGCCGGCCGACCAATCCGCTAGGTTCTCAACGAGATCTGTGAGGCGATCGGGGCCCCAGTCTCAGCGGAGATTCGCGCGACTGGGTTCTGTTCCATGGTCCCCGCGGGGAGGCTCCTGGCAAGCATAGCGGCGAGTGTGACCGTGACGATGCCTCCACCCGGACCGGATTCCGCACACGCCCGGCACGCACAGGACGGCGCTGCAGGTCAACGTTTCCCTATGCTGTTCGGCCAACCAGGCATTGCTCGGCGATCTCCGGCTCAGCCCATATCTCTCTTTTCGTTGGCAGGCTGGCAATGTCGGCCTCGATTGCCTGGAAGGCGTTCAGTACATCCGAGCAATCTACGTCAGCGACAAATCCTTCAATATGGAAATCCTGGCCTCGTCAATTCGCACGACCCTGCATGAGACTCAGTCGGCAGTGGCGGGTGCCGACATCGCGACAGTGCCAACGCAAGTGCTCAGAAAGCTGGTCGAACACCCGCCAACCGAGAAGGGACTGGCATCATTCCTCGCCGACCGGGGCCGAACGGGTCAAACTTATTCCCTAGGTGTGCCGTTGCCGTTTGCTATGATCTTCCAGTGGAGAAACTGCACACAAGCGGTGAGTGAATTCGTTTGCTTCGTACACGCATCGGCGACAAACTGGGTGCGAAATCGGGGGGCAGCACTTGCCAAGACGCTATTAGCAGTCACGGTCGAACCTCACCACGATGGCGAAAGGAGATGCGAATGGCTCCGAGAAACACAGCACTGATCGGGCCGGATCTGGTGCGAGGTATCAGGCTTTCCGAACTTCATGACGGCAGCAAACTGGTCGGCCATTGCGGCGATGCGCAGGTGCTACTTGTGCGTCGCGGGGCTGAGATCTTTGCCGTCGACGCACATTGTACGCACTACAACGGCCCGCTCGTCGACGGACTGGTTGATGGCGACAGCATCCGCTGCCCATGGCATCACGCATGTTTCAGCTTGAGGACCGGGGAGGCCCTGCGCGCACCCGCCTTCGGGTCGTTGGCATGCTGGTGGGTGGAACAACGTGATGGCCAAGTCTTCGTCACCGGCAAGCGCAAGCACCCTGAAGCTGCAACGGGCGGGCGTGCTGTTGAGACGATGCCGGACAAGATCGTCATCATCGGTGGCGGTGCGGCAGGCTTTGCCGCCGCCGAGAAGTTGAGGCGAGAGCTGTATCGTGGCAACATAGTCATGCTCAGTGACGACGAGGCCACGCCTGTCGATCGGCCGAACCTTTCCAAGGACTACCTTGCCGGTACAGCGTCTGAGAATTGGGTCCCGCTGCGCGAGGAGAGCTTTTTTTCCAAGAACGAGATCGACCTACGTCTCGGGACGCGAGCAGTTCGCGTCGAGCCGCAGCATCGCCAAATCATTCTCGCTGATGGAAGCTCAATCCCCTATGACAGGTTACTGCTCGCGACCGGTGCAGAGCCAGTTCGCCTGACCATTCCCGGCTCAGACCTCCCCCACGTTCATACACTGCGCTCGCTCGCCGACTGCCGGGCGATAATCGAGCGGGCCGCGACAGCCCGTCGCGCTGTCGTGCTTGGAGCGAGTTTTATCGGCCTCGAAGTTGCCGCGGCCCTGCGCACCCGCGGGATCGAGGTTCATGTCGTCGCACCCGACAAGTCCCCAATGGTGCGAGTCCTCGGTCCGCAGATGGGCGATTTCGTCCGAACCCTTCACGAGAAGAATGGCGTTGTCTTCCACCTCGAGGAAACAGCAAGCAGCGTCAATCGCAGCGAGGTGCGGCTTAGTGGTGGTGACACGCTGGCCGCCGACCTCGTGGTTGCAGGCATTGGCGTGCGGCCCCGGACGATGCTTGCCGAAACGGCGGGATTGGCAACAGACCGTGGCGTGGTCGTGAATTGCTTTTTGGAAACTAGCGAACCGGGGATTTTCGCAGCCGGAGACATCGCGCGGTGGCCCGATGCGCACAGCGGAGCGAACATTCGCGTCGAACATTGGGTGGTAGCCGAGAGGCAAGGGCAGACCGCGGCGCTCAATATACTCGGCCGCGGCGAGAAGTTTACTGCCGTGCCGTTCTTCTGGAGTCAGCACTACGACGTCAGAATCAACTATGTTGGCCATGCGGAACGTTGGGACGAAATCATGGTCGAAGGCGACATAGCTGACCGGGATTGTCTGCTGCGCTTCCAGCGGGACGGACGTGTGTTGGCTGCCGCTTCGATATCCCGCGACATCGAAAGTCTGATGATCGAAGTGGGAATGGAGCGTGACGTGGCCGCCTGCTGACGATACAGGCAACAAACGAGATGTGCAGTGTCTGGGTTCGCCGATTCCGCGTCGAACCTGCGCGGCGGCCGAGCTGCGCGCCAGGGGTCGGGCAGGAGTCTCCGCGGCCCCACGAATGCTTCCGGGTTGCAGGCGATGCGGTCGCGGCTCCTACCAGCGCAGAAGCCGCCGGCCGAGAAATGCTCCTGTCAGGATGACCATCCCGATGGCCAGCATATACCAGGTCGCCCCGAAGAGCGGGCTGTCGTCGGGGCAGTGCCAGGCGTAGATCGCCGCTGCGATCGAGCCAGAGGCGAGACCCGCAACAGCGCCGGCGAAGGTCGGATTGTCGGGCGCGCCCCGCCGCAAGGCTGTCATAAGAGCGATCAGCGGCGCGGCAGAGAGAACCGGGATGAAGAAGAGGCAGAAGGCAGCGTTCTCGCCGACAAGCTTGCGGCCCCAGGTGCTCGCCGGGGACACGTAGAGCTCGGCGCCGACCGCACCGGCAAGCAGGACGAGAGGCAGAAGCAAGGCCGACAACTGCGCGCCGAGGGAGGCGCCCGGCCGGCCGACGCGGAAGACGAGCACCGTCGAAAGGGCGGCGAGCAGCAAGGTCATGCCGATCTTGAAGGCGACCCGGGCCGTCTCGATCGCCGTCGCGATGTCGTCCCGCAGACCGATCGTCGAAAGCATCAGCAGCAACGAAACGCAAATCCCCACGGCGACTGCCGAAGATACGGCGGGCCCAAGCGGCCGAACGCTCGGCGCGTCGGCAGCGATCAGGGAAATGAGTTCAGTCGTCTTCATCAGTATCACTCCGGTATAGCTTTGCCAGCGTCTTGAGCGCCCTGTGCAGGGCGACGCGCACCGCCCCTTCCGACATGTCGAGGCGGCCCGCCATCTCGCGGGCATCCTTTCCCGCGAGCGACAGCCGGACGATCTCGTCCTGCGGCGGCCGCAACCGCGCGATCAGCCGTTCCGCATCGCCGAGATCGGTCGTCCCGTCGGCGGTCTCGTTTGCGGTCAGAATGTCCGTCACGTCCGCGATCGGCACGCTCGTTCGCCTGCCCCGCCGCCTCAGGGCGTCGATCAGCTTGTTGCGAACGATCGCCGAAAGCCACGGACCGATCGGCCGGTCCGGGTCCCATGTTCCGCGCTTCAGGTGAACGGCGAGCAGCACTTCCTGCACCACGTCCTCCGCGTCGCCTTTCGGAGCGCCGAACCGGTCGCATCCGTTGAGCGCCAGCGCCCTCAGGTGCGGGGTGACCCCCGTCAGGAACGACTGGTACGCGCGGCTGTCGCCCGCGATCGCCGCCCGCATCCATTCCGCCCATTGCTCTTCTCGCGTTCTCGCTGACAAGCCTTCTCATTCCCCTACGCACCGGCCCGCGCCTTTATTACAGGCAGAAAGAAAAAATTCGTCAAATTTCCTCTCGTCCCGGTCAACTTCTCGTGCATCTCCGAAAAATACGCCCGGGCGACAAAAAACTCCCGGCGCCTGTAACAAAGCGACGAACGGTTCCGTAGTCCCTTTCGCAGCCGATCCTCGGCCAGCACCCTCAAAGGAGACAGAACCATGAAGAAGTCTATCGCAACACTTGCACTGACCGGCGCCATTGCTTCGGCCCTCGCATCGATTTCCGTGCCGGCCTCCGCCGCTGAAAACAAGGAAAAGTGCTACGGCATTGCACTCAAGGGCCAGAACGACTGCGCCGCCGGCAAGCACGATTGCGCCGGCCACCAGACGATCGACTACGACAAGGCATCGTTCAAGCTCGTGCCGACTGGCACCTGCACGACGATCAAGACGCCTGACGGCATGGGTTCGGTCACCCCGGCCTGATCGGCCGTCGGCAAGTCAGAATACGCACCAACAAGGACGATCCGAAATGAACCTGCTCACCCCCACGCTTCTCGCAGCCTCCGTCGCCGCCGCCATTGCGGCAGCAACTCCGGCATCTGCCGCCGACGCGAAGGAGAAATGCTACGGTGTCGCGCTCAAGGGCCAGAACGACTGCGCCGCCGGCCCCGGCACCACCTGTGCCGGCACCTCCAAGGTCGACTACCAGCAGAATGCCTGGAAGCTCGTTCCTACCGGAACCTGCGAGGCGATGAAGACGCCCAATGGTCACGGCACGCTGACCCAGGGCCCCGCCCCCGTCTGACACAATCGGCCTGTCCCTCGTCCGTTTGCCGGCAAGGCGCCGGCGGGGGACAGGCTCACCGACAGCAAAGGAGAATGCGCGATGAGAGCGTCACGCCTGCCGTCCCGACCCGGCGTCGGCTTCAAGCCGGAGCACTTTCACGAGATCGACGCAGCCCCGCAGCCTCTGGGCTTCTTCGAGGTCCATGCGGAGAACTACATGGGCGCGGGCGGACCGCCGCATGCCCGTCTCGGCAAGCTCAGGGCCGACTACGCGCTCTCGATCCACGGTGTGGGCCTGTCGATCGGTGCGATGCAGCCCCTCGACCGCGATCACCTCGCACGCCTCAGGACGCTCTGCGACCGCTACGAACCGGAGAGTTTCTCCGAGCATCTCGCATGGTCGAGCCATGGCGAGAATTTCTACAACGACCTCCTTCCCCTTCCCTATACGGAAGCGACGCTCGCAACCGTTGCAGGACACGTTTCGCAGGTACAGGAGGCGCTCGGGCGCCAGATGTTGCTCGAAAACCCGGCGACCTATCTCCTTTTCGAGGAAAGCACGATCGAGGAGACGGCGTTTCTCGCCGAAGTGGTCCGCCGCACCGGCTGCGGCCTCCTGCTCGACATCAACAACGTCTTCGTCGCCGCGACCAATCATAATCTCGACGCGCGCGACTACCTCGACCGCTTTCCGCTCGCGCATGTGCGCGAAATTCACCTGAGCGGCCATTCCGCAACGGTCGATGATCACGGCGCGCCGCTGTTGATCGACAGTCACGACACGCCGGTCCACGATCCGGTCTGGGCGCTTTACGCGCGGACGCTTGTCCGCACCGGGCCTGTCGCGACCCTCATCGAGTGGGACAACGACGTGCCGGACTGGACGACCCTGCGGGCCGAATCGGAAGCGGCGGGCCGTATCCTCGACCGCGCCGCGCTCGCGAGAGCCTCGTGAGGTTGCCATGACCTCACAAGCCCTCTTCTCGGCCTCGCTGGTTTCGGACGATCCCGCTCCGCCGCAAGGACTGACTGCGTGGAATGGCACGCCGGACCGTCGCTTCGGCGTCTATCGCAACAATGTCATGGTGGGGCTGACGGCAGCCCTGCAGGGCCGTTTCCCGGTCGTCGAGAGACTTGTCGGCCCGGACTTCTTTGCCGCCATGGCGCGCGCGTTCATCGTCACACATCCGCCCATGAGCCCGCTGCTCCTCGCCTACGGCGACGCGTTGCCTGCGTTCCTCGAAGGCTTCGAACCCGCGGCGTCGCTGTCCTATCTCGCCGATGTCGCGCGGCTGGAGATCGCCCGCTCCCGTGCCTATCACGCGGCGGATGCCGCACCTCTCGATCCGGCAGAACTGGCTGCAATCCCGCCGGAAAGCCTGGCCTCGTTGCGTTTCCGCCCTCACCCGTCGCTTGCCATCCTGCGCTCGTCCCATCCCGTGGTCACGATCTGGGCGATGAACGCGGGTGAGGCCGACCCAACGCCGATCGGCGACTGGAGCGGCGAGGACGCCGCGGTCGTCCGGCCCGAAATGTTCGTCGAGGCGCGGCGATTGCCGCCCGGCGGCGCCGTCTTCCTGCAGAGCCTCGCGGACGGTCTCCCCCTCGGCGAAGCGGCGGTCCGTGCCCTGGAGGAAAACAATGACTTCGACCTTTCCACAAATCTCGCCGGCATGCTGGATGCCGGTCTCTTCACGGCCCTCGAGGCTTCGGAGGAAATGCCATGACATTCGTTGCATCTGCCGTCAGGCTTCACGCCCGGGCGGTCCCCCTCATCGAGACGTTTCCTCACTGGCTGCTGGCGCTCCTCGCCCGGGTCTCGATCGCCGGCGTGTTCTGGCAATCGGGCCAGACCAAGGTCGACGGCTGGATGGTCACCGACAGCGCCGTCTACCTCTTCGAGAATGAATACCGGCTGCCGCTGATCGATCCCTGGCTCGCCGCCCATCTCGCAGCCGCGGCAGAGCATTTCTTTCCCCTGCTCCTGGTCGTCGGCCTCTTGAGCCGGCTCTCGGCACTCGCGCTCCTCGCAATGACGGCGGTGATCGAGATCTTTGTCTACCCGGATGCCTGGCCGACGCACGGGACCTGGGCGGTCTGCCTGCTGGTGATCCTCAGCCGCGGACCGGGCGTCGTTTCACTGGATCATGTGCTCGCACGATGGTGGAACGGAAGGGCGGTGTCGCCGGCGATGGCAGGCAATCGGCCTCACGCGCGCTGAGCGCCAAGGAACACGAGAAATGGATCGCCAACTCACATGACGAGCAGGCGCAGACCTGCCGCCAGCAGGCCGACCCCCGTCACCCGCGCGAGCAGGCGCCCCGCCGGGATCAGCTTTTCCGCGAGGGCGAAGACGGCGAGCGCAGCGATCCAGAGAACATTCATCACGCCGCCGACGAAGAGGAGAGCCATCAGCACCCAGCAGCAACCGAGACAATAGACGCCATGCGTGGCTCCCATCCTGAAAGCTCCGGCCGCGCCGCGGCGAAAGCCGCCGAGGCGCTGAATGAACAGCACCGGAGACTGGCATTGCGAAAGGCAGGCGTACTTCAGCGGCAACCACTGGTAAAGTCCTGCCGCGACCAGGATTACGCCCGCGAGGAGACTGTTCGTGCTCGCCATTTCCGGGCCGAGCAGAGCCAGCCTTTCAAGCGCCCATTGGGCCATCGTTGCAGTAAGAGCAAACCCACTCCACACAGCCAGGTATCCTGTCGCGAACCACCCGGTCGCGGCAAAAGGTTTGGCAGACGCGGCGGCCATCCTGCCGGTGCGGGCGTAGATGAGGATCATCGGCGCCGCCGACGGCACCATCATGCCGATCATCATTACCGTCCACATAACGAACATCAGAACAAAGTCGCCGGGCGTCCACGCTTGCTGCGCGGGCACCATCGCCATCCCGAAACCGTTAGAGATCATGCGATAGCCCATCATGTCCATGCCGCCCATGTTCATGTCCGCGGCAAGCTGCAGGACATAGACCCATGCAAGCGCGGTCAGGGCGGCGATGGACGCCGCGACGATCAGGCCGTCGCGCCGCAGCACCGCCTCGAGCGGTGTATCCGTCGTCGTGTTCAATGGACGACACCGCTTTCGGTCATGTTCAACCGCGAGAAGTGCGCGTGCGAATCATTCAGCGAAAGCGTGAGCGGTCCCTGTGTCTCGCCCCAGCCTCGCCCAACTTCGCACACGTCGTATTCGAAACCCTGCGGCAGATTGATCCGCGCGCGATGCGCGTCACCCGTCACGGGGTTGCGGATCGGTTCGCCGCGCGCCTCGACCCAACCCGGAACGGCCACTCTCGCGGTTCGCCCGTCGACGTCGATCTCGAAGTTGATCTTCGCGAAGACCGGGTCGTGGACCTTTTCGAAAGTCGCCGAAAACACCTGGAAGAAGGTGGCGCCGGGCTCGGTGTCCAGCCCGCTCATGATGCGCAGCAGCGCCTCTCGTTGTGCAGGCGAGGCGCGCTCGTCGACGATCGGCACGACCTGCCCCCTGCCCTCATGAATGGCACCGGGCCACGAGGCGATGATGCCTATCGTCAGTCCGCCGAGCTTCGTATGCCCGTGATGTCCCTCTTCGATGTCGACAAAGCCGACAGCGTCACAGCCGCCTTTGCTGGGACGAGCATTGAACTGGCAGGGACACCCGTAGTCACAGTTGCAGTGGATGAATTCGCGGCCTTTGATGGCCCATTTCGTCTCGGTCATTGTCTCCTCCCTTCCTCGATTTACATGTCCTGGCGGACGGCTCCCCTCCCGGTATGGTGTATGGCGTTGAGCTGGCCATATGAGTGCTTCAGATCCAGCAGGATCGGATCGGACGCCTTCGTGGATGCACTGGCGATTTCCGCAGCGGCGAACTCTATCCCTGTCGGAAGATCGACGCGTATGCGCTGCGGCTCCGCCGTCGCGGGACTGATAATCGGTCGCGCGACGGACTCCGACGCCTCGGCGATCTCCACCCGCGCGGTTCTGGCGTCGAGGATCCCCAATGAAGCCCGTCGAGGGTAACGTCCCCGAAGTGCCTGGCTCGATCCGTCCCACCTCGAATCCGGGGCAGTCGCCGCGGGTGGGCGCAGTTCGAACTGGCAGGGACAGTTGTACGCGCAGTTGCAACTGCTGAACGCCAGAGCGTCAATTCTCCACTCGATCATGGTGCCCTCCCAAACCGCTATTCGCGGTTATTGGACCCATCCATGCTGGTTGGCCGCGTTGGGCCACAATCGAGAAATCTACACCTTTTGCAGAGGCCGCAGAAGTCGCCCGAAAGTACTAGCTAATATATGTCGCAGCCGCTCCGAGGCGCTGTGGATCGCCGCTTATGCCGCAGCGTCCCACTCCTTGATCCGGACAAGTGCGGGGTCTTCGGCATGCTCAATCAACATTTTCTCGACCCGGGACTGCCATAGCTCGGCGAATTGTGCCCGTTCCACGTCCTCGGCCTGTTCCGCCAGCACGCGGGGGAACAGCTGCTGCATCACCCGCGCTGGCGGCACGACCGATGTGTCGACATCGAGGAGCACACCACTGCCATTGTCGAGCCGTCGCAAGCCCATGACGGTTGTAATCGGTGCGTCGAAACGCAGGAGGTCGCGGCGCGCAAACCGCTGAGCCGGTCCGATGCCACCGAAGCCAGTCTCTGGCGCAGCGCCGGTGAGGAGCGTTGCCACAGAGGCGATAACGCCGGTGGTACCGTGATCACGCGGGTCGCGCAGGTGGACTTCCAGGCCGCCGCGATCCGGGATGTCATCGCCGTAGAGATGCTTGAGCCCGCGCCACACCATCAGATAGGCAGAGGCGACTGTCGGGCAGGAGTGCCCTGCAAGTTTCACCGCGTCGGCATAGGTGTAGGTCATCACCCCCAGTTTCGATGCGCCGAGGAAGACTGCCAGGGGATCGCGCAAGGAAATTGCGGGAGCATCTGCAAAGAAGTCGGGAAAGTCCATTCTATATCTCCGGATCATCGAAACCGCGCGCTCGCGCGGAATTGGAATTCTGCCTCGCAATGTCGCCAAATCTATCGAGGCTCATCACGTCTTGCTGTCACGAGTTGCCGGCCCTCGAGAAGTTTCAATTGTAGGAGCGTCGTGGTTGGTGCTTCCAACGCGTGCCGAGGGATTGGTTACGGCGACCGGGTCGCTCGCAGGAAAAGTCTCCTCCAATCCTTCTTCAAGCAGCATGTCCAGCTCGTCTTCGGTTTGGGGTTGCCGTCCTGTCGCCGGCAAGTGCTTTCCGGCCGGGCCTTTCTCGTTCGCCCTTGCCGCAAAGACGATCGTCAAGAGCAGCGATGAGTCTTCAATCGCCTTAATCGAGTGAGGAACACCTCCTTCGAGATAGACCCATTTGGATGCGGACAGCACCAATGACGTGCCAGGAAGGTTGACCTGCACGCGACCCTCCAGGCAGTGGAGCGTGATCGGACCGTCCACCTTGTGGGCCTTGATGTCCGCGCCGGCGTGAGCGACGAGGCGCACCGCTTCGAAAGCATCTGTCTTGACGATGGCCCTTGTACGGGCGGCCTTCAACCCGGCGGCCAGCGGCGCCAGATCGAAAATCTCGCCGGATGTCGCATGATGCTTCGCCATGATTGTTACCTCTCTTTCCGTTCCGTCTGCTTCGAATTCCGCTCTATCTTCGGGCCTCGGATCACCTGGCTGATGTCGTCAGGTGGCGCAAAATTGCGAACTGCAAGGGGCAAATCCGCGAGCGTATAGCGATCGAAGACACTGACGAAGGCGGACAGCGCTTCATTCAAGACATTGGGTAAGCGACAATCACGGCTGATGACGCATGCATTGTCGCGACCAAAACACTCGACCAGCGCAAAATCCGGTTCGGTCGCGCGAACAACGGCGCCAAGGTCAATTTCCTCCGGTGATCGTGCGAGCATGAATCCTCCGGCGCGTCCGCGGACACCACGAAGAAACCCCGCCCGGGTCAGGATATTCACCACCTTCATCAGGTGCCCACGCGATATGCGGTAAAAGTCGGCGGTCTCCTCGATCGTGATCAGACGGCCTTTGTGCGAGGCAGCATACATCAACACACGCAAGGCATAGTCGGAAAAAGTCGTCAGTCTCATGTGATCGTCCAAGGTTGCGAGACCGTTTTGCTTGAACCGACGGTCCTATCGTGTGTTCGTTGTGCCGACAGGAGTGTCCTGGCCCAAGATCGTCTCAAGCCACTCTTGGTGGAACGGCGGCCTGCTGGTTCTCACGCTCCGCGGCTCTCAGTGCTGCGATCATCATCCACTCCCGTAGCAGGCCCATGTCTTCTTTCGAAAAGCGTGCACGGTGCTTGAGGTCGCCGAAGGTTTCACCTGGATGGCAACGTTCGTAATCGGTCTTGACGAGCGACTCGTGATATGCGCGCTCCCCGTTGTCAGCCGGTCCGACGCGCCTCGTAAGTCCATTCAATCCGGTATAGAATTCGTTTGTGGCGGAAGTCATACCACCCTCCTTTCACGCGAACGGCCTGTTTCGAAGATGTCGATTGCGGCGACGAGGCTGGTCACGCATTCGCAGGATACGGCACCCGTGGCTGGGCAGCAGATGATTTCGAGAAGTTCGTCGCGTGAGCGTGGCCATTCCTCCGCGTTCGATGGAGCGTTAGGTCGCGGCCCCGCGGACCTCTCGATGGGAGCCCTTTCCATGGTGTGCATCATGTTCAACTCCTGATCCGATGCCTCTACCTTGTAAAAGATATAGATTGCGTATATCTTTTACAAGGTGAGATTTTCGAGGCGCCGACATGGTGGCGGACGAGCCGGTCGCAAGCGATGCCATGGCGGGCCATGGCACCGAGCAACCGTCGATGTCGTGGACAGGCGAGGACTGTCTCGTCCCTCGCGGTCAATGAGACCTGTTGGACAGACACTGGAGATGACCGATGGAATACGCGCACCACGTCGAAGAGACGACCAGCAGAGACCTGTCCTCGGCGCTACCGGGCGATGGACGGTACGATGACCGCGCAGGATCGAGCAAAGGGCTCGGCATCCAGCGTGTTGAACAACTCCTGCACGGGGCGCGGGAACGTCTCGTTGCCATTGCGGCCTTCGAGCCGCTGACCAAAGTCGCGGAACTGCTCTTCGAACCGACACGTCGCATGGTCGTCGTGCACAATTCCGAGGGATCGATGATCGGCGTCGTGACGCGAACTGATATCGTCCGCCAGATCCGTCACTGCCATGGATGCTCATGCGCTACCGCATGCAGCGATGTCATGACCGGCGCGGTTATCTCCTGCCGTGTCGAGGACCGTCTCGACGACGTCTGGAGGATCATGACGGACCGGGGGCTGCACAACATCCCGGTGGTGGATCGGCAGCGAAGGCCAATCGGCGTTCTTTCTGCGCGCGATGTGCTCGAGGCCCGTCTCGCCTCGGTCGAGTACGAGGAAGACCTGCTGAAGGACTACGTGATGTGTGTTGGGTATCGCTGACGTATGCCGCTGCGCGGCAGCCCATTTGCGCGGCACGCGGCTCCTCGCGATGGTCTGGCAACGTCCGCCGCGGTTTGTCGCAAGCTGATCCGTGGCGGCGAGGCCCGCGGCTTGACTTCACGACCGACGCTCCCCATCATAAAGCCGCCATGACAACGAACGACCTCGCCCGATTTCTGAAACGGCTGTTTCCTCTCGCAGGATACTGACCCCCGGCCCGGTCGCGTCGCGCCCCGGCCGTGGGGCGAGAGCGGTTCCGACATCTGACGGGAACCGCGCCATACCAAAGCGCGACATCATCGACAAAATCCCTTTTCCCGGTTCTGCGTGCGTCTTTCGGCTCGCGGAGAGCCTTGCCCCGTGAGGATCCCATGACTGTCGAGAACAAAAGCGGGCGTCTGCCCGCCATTGTCATCTCCCGCTCCGAGCACGAACGCTTGTCGAAGCTTGCGGACGTGCTGGAGGAACGCGACCCGCATGCCGCCGAGCAGCTCGCGACCGAACTCGACCGTGCGAGCATCGTCGAGGACGCGAACATGGCGCCGGGCGTCGTCCATATCGGCTCGGTCGCCGAGTTTCGGATCGACGGCGAGCCCTCGCAAACCGCCCAACTCGTGTTTCCGGGCGACGCCGATATCTCCCGCCACCGCATTTCGGTCCTGACGCCCGTCGGCGCGGCGCTTCTTGGGCTTTCCGCCGGCCAGACCATCGAGTGGACGGCCCGCGACGGCCGGTCGCGGCGGCTCACCGTCCTCGCGGTGCAGAACGGTGTGCCGGGCGCCAGCCGCTGCTCGTGACGGGTCGGACGCCGTGAAATTCCTGTCCTTCGCACAATCCGGACACGCAGGAGGTTGCCTCATCGCAGGATCGTGACCCCCTGTGCCGCGCCTGCGGCCAGGGGGCTTCTCCACCATGGAATTTTGAAGGCCCGGATGACCCCCGGGCAGGATGGAGAATGACGATGGGACAGAATCCCGGAATGCTCGCCGCGCGAGACCGATATGTGCTGGAAAGACTGCTGCAGGACTGGCCGTCCGTGGAGAAGGAGTGGCTGGCGCTTCTTCGCCGCAAGCTCTCCGCCCGCCACCTGCCCGCGGATGCGTCGATGCCCGCAGGCCTCGCGACGATCGACTCGCGCGTGTCGTTTCGCGCAGCGAACGGATTCACCGGTACGCGCACGCTCTGCCTCGCCGGTACCTATGCACCCGGCAGCGCATTCCTGCCGGTCACGACTTTGTACGGACTGGCACTGGTCGGCCTTCGGGAAGGTGAAGTCATGGGCTTCGACCGCCCGGACGGCGGACGTGACTGGATCATGCTGGAAAAGCTGCTCTTCCGGCCGGGCGCCATGCAGGACGTCGTGCAGAAGCCCCGGCCGTCGCCGGCGCTGGCCTTGCGCTTCACGCCAGCCGGTCTCTCCGAGCGTGTCTTTTCGCCCGCCAACCAGAACGGAAGGGGACCGGATGATGGCCCGGGCCCCTGCGTCGCGTGAGGATTGTCCGGGCTACTGCCGCGCCCGTTGCCTGGCGTCCGGCCCGCTTGCGAAAGTGACTGCCGCGGTACCGCAGTGTCCGTGTATTCGTGCGCCGGGAACGAGCATTCCGGCCTCACGGGCCGCGGTCATGAAGGAGCATCGCGCGAGACCCGCCAGTTGCTCCGTCTCGAGCGACTGGCCGCACCAGAGGACGGCACGCCGGTAGGCCGCACCATGCCGCGTCGGCCATTCGCATTCGAGGAAGTCGAGCGCGTCGTAGGGGTGGCGGAAACTTCGCGTCAGCCCGCACTGCATTTTTATTTCGACGGGCTTCGTCCAGTAGAGATCGTAGATGCTCATCTTGTCCTCCGGTTCGCGGGAACTGTCGTGGAGGCAAAGGCGAGTCGTCGCTTTGACCGCGATCAAACCCATGCGGTCGCCGAAAGGCGAC
>DATGWU010000660.1:0-2201 GCA_035299345.1 Rhizobium sp. | reverse complement strand
GCCGTCGGTAGATCTCGAAGCAGTTCAAGCTCGTCGGAGGTCGTCCGAGATGCGGCCGGAACCCCGGACGAGGCGACAAGGCGGGGTGGCCCGGCGGCGAAGGTCCGGCCGACGCAGCCGGTTCGTCATCCGAATCCCGGTCCCTACCGCTCCCGTCCCTACCGCGGTCCCTAGTGCGAACAGGAAGAAAGGCTGGTCTGTAAGAAAGGAAGATGCGAAGATCTAACGGAAATACAGAAGCGTCATCTGGCGGGTGCGAATCCCGTCCGACCAAAGCTGCCATGCAGGTCGGTAGCGACGCCTGGCGACGAGCATGTAGGGGAGTGTGCAGAAGCGGGACGGCAACGGGCTCGGCGATGCGAAGGCGCGCGAGCGTGCGGGCCGTGGGAAGTAAGCCCCGAAAAGTGGAAGTCCGGAGTGTCCAAGGCTTTAGGGAGCCCGAAGACAGCAGCCGAGTCCTCTCTCGATGGCACATGAGGACGAGGCACGAAGCGGGGTCGAGGTCCATGGCACGTACGAAGAAGATGACCCAGCAACCTGAGAGACCCGTCCGCTCGGTTGAGAGCCGGAGGCCGAAAGCAAGGGAGACCAAAGCTTGGGCCGAATGCGTGGCGGGAGTCGGAGGGCCCCATAGGAGCTGAGACGTGGGGGAACGGATGACGCCCGGACCCCGCCGAGCGAGAGGGATAAGCCCGCGTCGGATCGAACTTCAGGAGGGAACCATGAACGACGCTACGACGTCGAACCAAATGTCACCGGGACTGCTGAAGGTAGCGGAACGAGCGAAACGACATCCGGAACAGCGAATCCTTGCGCTGGCTCATCTCATCGACGAGCCAGCACTCGAACGTGCGTACCGCTCACTACGCAGAGATGCGGCAGTGGGTGTCGACGGGATCACGGTCGAGCAATACGGCGAGCGGCTCGCGGAGAATCTGCAGACGCTGCGAGCACGGATGAGGGCGGGGCAGTACCGCCATCATCCAGTACGCCGGGTCCACATTCCGAAGGAGAATGGAACGTCACGACCGATCGGAATCTCGACGGTCGAGGACAAGATCGTGCAGGGCGCGTTGCGCGAGGTGTTGGAGGCCATCTACGAACAGGACTTTCTGGACTGCTCACATGGCTTCCGACCGCAGCGCGGCGCACACGACGCGATCCGCCAGCTCAACGGAGGGATGTACCGAGGAGGCGCGAACTACATCGTAGAGGCGGACATCGTCTCCTTCTTCGACAGCATCGATCGAAAGATGTTGATGGAGATGCTCCGCAACCGGATTGCCGACGAGTCATTGATGAGGCTCGTTGGGAAGTGCCTGCATGTCGGCGTCCTCGACGGGGAGAGATATCTCGAACCGGAAGAGGGAACCGCCCAAGGGTCCAGCCTATCGCCGCTACTCGGGAACATCTACCTGCACCATGTGCTCGACGTGTGGTTCGAGCGCGAGGTCCAACCCCAGCTACGCGGGCGCAGTACGCTCGTGAGATATGCGGACGACTTCGTGCTTAGGTTCGAACGCGCGGACGACGCACAGCGGGTGTGGGGTGTACTCGAGAAGCGGTTCAAGAGGTTCGGGCTAGCCCTCCATCCGAAGAAGACCCGCAGCTTTCCGTTCCAGGCGCCGCGCGACGGCGGTGGCTCGGGGGGCGCGACTTTTGACTTCTTGGGCTTCACGCTGCACTGGCAGCGCGCGAGGAAGCCGGGAACGTGGCGGGTGGCATGCAGAACTCGGGGTGCGCGTCTTCGGCGGGCCATCAAGGCCGCGACCGAGTGGTGCCGACGTCATCGGCATGACCCGGTGAAGGAGCAGCACCTAGCTCTCACGCGCAAGCTGAACGGGCACTACAGCTACTACGGTGTCAACGGCAACTTCGACTCGTTGAAGCGTTTGCACTTCGCGGTCGAGCGTGCTTGGCAGAAGTGGCTGAACCGAAGAAGTCAGCGCGCGCGGATGTCCTGGAAGCGGTTTCGCCAGCTACTCAAGGCGAATCCGCTTCCAGCGCCCGAGATCAAGGTGCAGATCTGGGGCATCCGTGAGTCGGTCCGGCAGAAGAGCCGGATGGTGTAATTCTCCTCGTCCGGATCTGGTGAGGGCCCCGGTCGGCAACGGCCGGGGCTACTCTACCTTTTAGAGCCTTCGCGTGATCATGTGGGCGAATTTTGGACCCAAGTCTCTATGGCCACCTCCTGAGTGACT
>DATGWU010000659.1:0-7492 GCA_035299345.1 Rhizobium sp. | reverse complement strand
TCGAAGGCGTCCTTGCGGGCGCGTTCGCAGAGTTCGGTGTAGAGCGTGATGTCGCCGCCGAAGAGCGTCTGGATGCTCGCGCCGAAGTTGCCGATCACGGAGCGCGAGCGGACGACGATGCCGCGGACGGTGCCGAGCTCGGCGACGATCGTCTGGCCGGAGAGGGTGAAGGCGGTGGTGTTGAGCATGGTGAGATGGAGGATTTGGCTCTCGGACTGCAGAGCGCTCGGGGGAAGCAGCGGCGAGATTTCGGCCGGACCCGGCTAGAAGGAAAGCAGCCCCTCACTCCTTCTTTGTGGGCACTCCGGTGACCACGCCGCCGGATGCCCCCAGCGCCAGACCGATGCAGATCCCAAGCATGATATCATCCAAGGCGACGCCGAGGCCGATACCGAGAGCAAGTCCGCTCCCGAGGCCGATGCCTAGAGATTTGCCGAATCTTGGCGACGACGCCGGTGCTGTCTTCTTTTTCATGGCCGCGTTAAGGCCGGTTCAGGAGAACTTCACCTGCGGCGCCTGGCGTTCGGCGGCGTTGTCGACCTGGAAGAGCTCGGCGGGGGCGAAGTTGAACATGCCGGAGACGAAGTTGTTCGGGAACGTCTCGCGGGCGGTGTTGTAGACCATAACAGAGTCGTTGTACGCCTGCCGGGCGAAGGAGATCTTGTTCTCGGTCGAAGTGAGCTCCTCGGTGAGCTGGGCCATGTTCTGGTTGGCCTTGAGGTCCGGATACTGCTCGGAGACGACCATCAGGCGGGAGAGAGCGCCGGTGAGGCCGGTCTCGGCGGAGAGGAGGCTCTTCATCGCGGCGGCGTCGGCCGGGTTGGCGGCGGCGGACTGCGCGGCGGCGAAGGCGATGTTGCGGGCCTTGATGACGGCCTCGAGCGTCTCGCGCTCGTGCTTGAGGTAGCCCTTGGCGACCTCGACGAGGTTCGGGATGAGGTCGTAACGGCGCTTCAACTGCACATCGATCTGCGCGAAGGCGTTCTTGAAGCGGTTCCGGAGGGTGACGAGGCGGTTGTAGATGCCGGCGACGAAGAGCGCGGCGAGCAACGCGAGACCGAGGAGAGCGGCGAGAAGAAGGACGACGACGGTCATGGGTGGATGCGGGGTTGGAGTTGTCGCGGAGGAAACGGGACGAGCGGAGGTGCCGCAACGGCGAACTGCGTCCACTGGAAACGCGGGCGCGGCGTGGAATCGGTGCGAGGTCGAGGATCGGCGGGCGCGGGCGCAGGTTGCAGCTTCGGCCTTGCGACGCAAACCAGGCCTCGCAACGTGGCGGCCATGCCTGCGCCGCACACCATCTTCGTTTCACCGGCCGCCGCTGCGCGGCCGGGGCGGATATGGCGGCGCAGCGGCGCACGATGAAGCTCGGCGTGCTCGGCGGGTCGTTCGACCCGATCCATATCGGTCACCTCATCATCGCGCAGGACGCTTGTGAACAGCTCGGGCTGGATCGCGTGGAGTTCATGCCGGCGGCAGTGTCGCCGCTGAAAGGGCGGGAACTGACCGCAACCGCCGCCCAGCGGCTGGCGATGGTGCAGTTGGCGATCGCGGGTGATCGGCGTTTTGGGGTTTCGGATGTCGAACTGCGCCGGGGCGGCACCAGCTTCACCATCGACACGGTACGGGAGATTCTGCGCGAGCAGCCGGGCACGGAGATCCACTGGATCATCGGTTCCGACCAGATGCAGCGGCTTGCCGAGTGGAAAGACATCGGAGAACTCGTGCGCCTGGTGGAGTTTGCGCATCTGACCCGGCCAGGGGTGGAATGCGCCGCGCCGCCCCCGATTCCCGGACTGCGGCTGCGCGAGATCACAGGGCACGAGGTGGCGATCAGCTCCAGCGAATTGCGGGAGCGCGTGAGCCGAGGCTTGCCGTTACGGCACTTCGTGCCGTTGAAAGTGGCTGACTTTATCGAGTCGCAATCGTTGTACCGCACCAATCCATGACCAAACGCACCTCGGAATCCGTGTCCCGCGAACGCCAACTCCTCGCGCTCGTCTGCAAAGGACTCGACGATAAAAAAGCCGGCGACCTGAAGGTGATCGACGTGCGCGGTCTCTCCTCGATCACGGATTACATCGTGATCGCGACCGGTTTGGCGGAGCCACACTTGCGAGCGATGCGCATCGAAGTGGAGAAGGTGCTCGACGCCGCCGGTGCAAAGATCGGCGGCATGGACAAGAACCAGCAGAGCGGCTGGCTGGTCGTCGACGCGTACCAGATCATGGTGCACCTCTTCACCGCGGAAGCGCGCTCCCGTTATGGCCTCGAGCAGCTCTGGCGCGATGGAAAGGAACTGACCCTGAAGGCGGCGCTGGGGGAAGAGAAGATTCCTGCCGAACCCAAGGTCGCCAAAGCAGCGACAGCGGAGAGAAAGCCAATCGGAAAAAAAACCGCGGTGAAGAAGCTACCAACCACCGGCCAGAAGAGGTCGGTAGCAAAATCCGCCGTACCGAAACGCGCGACCAAGAAAAGTCGATAGACGCCCGTAGCCGCCAATCAGTGTTCGTAGCCCATGCTCAGGATTTAGGCCACTTTGCGTTGAACTCCCGCAAACTGCCAAAAAACAGGCCGGCGTTGGCTTGGACGCTCTTCTCCGGGCCGTACAATACGAATACCGCTAGACGATCTCCGAGAAAGGCGAACAGCTGGATTTCGGTTTCGTAGCGGTCTGGAGCTACAAGATGCCGAAAAATCACCATCCGCGTTTTCGCTCCGAGCACCGGTACCCACTTCGATCCCGCGATCGTTGCGGACGCCTGCTCCAGTATTTCAAAGGATCCGCCGTGCTCAGCCTGAAGGCCTGCAAGATATCGGGCCCATTCGGCATCATCAATGGTGGACAGGAACTGTTCTGGTCCGAAACATGCAATTCCGAGGCTGACGGGGAGATTGCTTCGCGGCGCAAAAACTAGCGGAAATCGCGCCGAACCAGGCCGACGAATCCAGGCAGCCGGAAGCGTCGTCTCCCAAA
The DNA here is from genome assembly GCA_035299345.1 of Rhizobium sp. Taxonomy (GTDB): domain Bacteria; phylum Pseudomonadota; class Alphaproteobacteria; order Rhizobiales; family Rhizobiaceae; genus Allorhizobium. Next base: position 4,515 of record DATGWU010000659.1, on the reverse strand, counting down.
CTCCGCCTTCGAGGGCAATCGTCCCGATCTGAAACTCAGCCCCATCGAATGGAACGGTGGCCACCGAGTAGCTCAGAGGGGTCCCAGAACTCGTCGGCCAGTGGAGCGGTTTGACCTGCAGTTCGCCAGCTGCGACAAAGCGAGCAAGCATGAAGGTCCATACAAATGTATAGGCAAACAGGCGCATCGGTATCTCGGGATTAGAGGCCAGAAGTAGCGCTGGAATACTCGGACGGCGAAAGATCGCTGAATCCAGCGCGTTTGAACAATGGCGTTTTTCCTAAGCCCGCCACGTCGTAGCCGTTCTCCAGCTTCTTGTTCCATCCCCAAATGCGATTGGGCGGATCATAATAGCTCAAGGTCCACTTTCCTTTCGCGCGCTTGCTTTCGAAGAATGCGAGCAGCGAGCCTCGATATCCAAACGGCACATTCGACCATGACTCCAGAAAACGGGGAAAATTGTGCATCCCGCCACTATATGATGAACCCACACTTGTGGACACCAAACCGGTCAAGAGAACCGCCGAGACTTCGGTTTTTGAAGCCACGCGGCTGGCTTTGGTACCAGAGCTTTTTTCGTTGTTCCCCCAATTATTGGACAGGATCGTCACGGCGTCTGCGGCGACACAGGCCATGACTTCATTTGCATCAGTTTTCCGTATGCTCTCAGGGATAGCAGCGTCAAAGCTTCCATCCGCATTGTAATTTCCCCTGATGTAAACCGGATCGTTTGTCGCAACAGTAAAAGCTTCATTCTGCGTCGCAGTGGGGCTCAAAGGAAGATTTCCCAATCCCCCATTCTTCAACATAACTGCGGTGGAGCCGCTCGATTGAGTCGTTGTGCTTGCGACTTCTGTCCAAGTTGTCGTTTCCGTCACGACTCCTTTCTTGGATGTAGTCGTCTTTGACGTGAGATTTTCCTGCGTAGTCGCTGAAGTCTCACTAGTATCATACCCCCGGCTATCAATGTAAATAATCCCATTCCACTGGTCATGCAAAGCATCCCCAGCGGAAGCACTCGCCACAGCTGTTTTCAGCTCAGAAACGTCAATATTATATACCGTCATCCATTCGCCCTCACGCCCATCGTAGAATCCAGCATCACTGGTTGCTGACGCTGTCGTACTTGTACCTTTGGTCACCGTGAGTATCTTATCTAAGTTTGAGATACTCGAAGTTATATCCATCAAGTAGTACTTGCCGAGCGTACCATCTTCATTGGTCCGAGTGTAGGGTCCGGTGTATGTTCCGGTTTGACTACCCTCCGGGACGTAAGCCCAAACCGTGGCAGAGTCACTACTATCTGACGACGATGTTGTGGTTGTCGACGCACCCGCTGAAACTGTTGGAGAGCCGCCATTGACCACCGTTTTCGTATAATTGGTGCTCTTCTTCTTCGCCGTGGTAGTCGCGATTCGCGGGGGGCGGATGATAATCCCAGCCTTATTGGAGAATTTTTGAAGCTCTACGTTCTGATCATAGCCCGATGCTCCATCCGCCACCGGTGGATCGATGACGACATGAGCGTCGGCCAAATCTGTGATGCCCGCAAACTTCCGCTCTTCGATATCGTCGACAGAAGTCTGAACCATACCCTTGAACTGCGAAGACTCCTTGTTCTTCCATTTTGCGTCAGTCCAAGTTGCATCGCTGCTACTCTTGACACTGTCGGCGTAAGTTCCAGATCTATAAAAATCCGCCAGGGAGTATGTACCTTCATCATCAGGATTCGCTGCCGATGCATAGGCGGAGGCCAACTGCACCAGTCCTTTCTGGGCCGCAGAGTCTTTGTTCCAAGCAGAAAGCGAGTCCTCGACAATACGCCCCCAAACTAAATTTTGATGTGTTGTCACTGTTCCCTTCACAACCAGTTTATTCGAAGCCGCCAAATAGATATTACGATTACTGAATATCGGTCCCGCAGCTGTCATTTCTGGACCAGGCGCCAGCTCTAGATCCATATTGTAAAAGCCAAGTCCACACGCCGGAGATTGGCCGCGGATATGCAGCGCTTCCGAACAGTAGGCGGTAACCGCATTACCAAGTCCATCCGTAGCCGTAGCCTTGCCGTAAAACACAACTCGACGGGTCGGCACGGGGCCGAAAAGCACATCAGGGTTATCGATTGGGATGTTAACGACGCTAAATGTCGTCAGGTTTCCAACTTTGAGCTCGAGTGAGCCGGTATCGACAAAAGTGCCGGCAAATGCAGAAGTGGACGGCTTCGAAAGCGCCGACGGATTCTTCTTCGTATTGAAACGATCGCTAGCAACCCAAGAGTTCGCCTTCAATTGACGAACTGCCTGCGCAATGGCATTCTCTACCACAGATTCGGCTGCATAGCGTGCTTGAGAAGCCAAAACCTCACGAGAGTTGAGCCGGCGTTCAGTAAGCCCTAATGACAGCAAGGAGAACAAGACGATTGAGAGGCACGTGGTGATAAGGACAACGGTGATCACCGCGGAGCCGCGCCTTGCACGTGAAGGATATGTTTTCATGCTGATTCAGCCTCTTGGGGTTATCGTAAAATTGTACGTACTGATCGCGGGATTCGTCGGATCGGATTCTTTGTATGTTTTCCGCCCATCGTTACGAATCTGCCCGTAAACAACGAGGCCGCTACCGCTCAGATTCAGGAAAAGCCGATCTGTCAGATCCGTGTAGTCTTTTGCGAACTCGAGGACCAAGCGATGACCGTCACTGGTACCTTCCGCGGGCAACGTTGGCTTCGTGCTCGTGCCCGGCTCGTCCTGTTCATAACAGCGAACCGCATTGTTAGCGTCCCGATAGTAACCGATGGACCTAACAACATTCGTACCGTCTGTATCCATTTTTAAGAATACGACATAGTTTCCAGATCCGCCAGAAGGAACTGAAGTACGGTCTGCTGCGGCGAATCCTGAATAGAGAATGAACTGTCCGGCCGAACGACCTTCTTTCATCAAGCGCTGGGTGAGATAGCGGAGGTCTCGATTCAACCCGATACGGTTCGTGGTAAAATTCATCGACCGCAGGCTGCTGATAAAAAACGTCAAAACTCCACCAGTGACTAGCAGGAGAATGCCTGCGGCGATAAGAACCTCAACGAGGGTAAAGGCCGTTCGGCTCCTAGGTTTCGATTTCATTTGTGCCCTCAATTTACGAACGCTCGAACATTGCTCCGAATCAGCGCCAACGATCTACTCTGCGTCCGCCCGCCAAAGAGAGCGGGTGGCAGCTTCCAAGTGTAATTCAGTTGGATGAGAAGGCGGGCATCATCAACACCGGCCGAAAGATCCGTGATGGTGACGACAAAAGTCATCGGCATGACATCCTTCGCTCCGGCAGGGAGTGTCTTTTGTTTATAGTGGCCAAACACATCGATGCTCCTCGCGTTTGCTGTTTTTACGGCGGCGGTGGACGGAGTCAGGCTGTCCGGTTCACCCGCTCCGTTGACTGTCTGTATAGCAGAAGGACTGCTTACGGAGCTTGCACTTCCAGCCAAGGTGGCGAAGGGCATTGCCTTCATCTGCTCCATGTAGCCTTCCGCGACGACTAGAGCGCTGCTTTCGTACAGCGCCGCCACAGACAGCCTCCGCGCATCGATCAATAGGTTTGCTACTCCGAATGCCAGGAGGACGAACAGAAACATGCCGACCATCACTTCTGTCAGTGTCAAACCTCGCTGGTGATCGGCGACTACAGGGGTTCTCCGGGAGATGGCCAACTTCATGGCAACGAGTCTACCCGAGTTCAGCTCGGCGAAGCAGAGGCGTTGCTGAAGGAATTCGCCTCTAGAAATACTAAGGCCTTTTACCTAAAGCATCTTGCCATCTGTCCTGTCGCAGGTCTACTGGTCCGCTTCTAGACGGCACCAGTCCCGAACTTCACCCTTACTCCTTCATCTCCTCGATCGCCGTCACGCGGCCGTTTTCGAAGATGACGCGGAGGCGCTCCTCGCTCCGCTCGCGGTAGACGTCGACATAGGCTGGCTCGAGGTACACGAAGCGCCGGCCGGTGCGGCGGTCGAATCCGACTACGCGCCGGTAACCGGCCATGTGCGATCCCTCGTAGGTCTCGTAATAGTCGCGGTAGATCCACACCGAACGACTTCCATTCGCGGTCGTCGTCTGCGTCCGGCGAGTCGGCTCGCCGATCGCAATGTAAACCATGTCGGGCGTATCGCCGACCGCGACCATACCCTTGCGGAGGCGTTCCTGATCGGCAGCGGGCAAGGAAGCGAACACCTCAGACTTCTGACGGATGCGATCGGCTGTCGTGTTGCAGCCCGAGAGCGCGAATAGCGCGCCGCAGAGAAGGAGGGCAAGAGTACGCGTTTGCATGATGGGTGAGACGTCGCCGCGAGGGAAGTGGTTCCTCGCGGCGGGGTCAAAGTGGGCTTGCCCCGGATAATCGGACACCGGGCTGGGGGTAGATTCAGTTTAGTTTGGTTTCGAACGTGACGGGACTGACGTAGCCAAGCCCCGAATGGAGCCTGGTGCGATTGTAGAATATCTCGATGTAGTCGAAGATCGC
>DATGWU010000658.1:0-10078 GCA_035299345.1 Rhizobium sp. | reverse complement strand
GGAAGGCGCGCACGATCAGCAGGTGGATGTAGCCGGAGATCGAGCCAAGCAGAACGAGAAGACCGAGGCCGAGCCAGGAGGAAGGAAGCGACGGGGCGAGGTCGCTTGCGCCCGTGCCGGTGCCGGCGAGTAGCGCGGCTCCCATGATGAGCGTGCCGCCGATCCCCGACATCGTCTGCATGGTCATCGGCGAGTCGGCCTCGCCGATCGCGCGATTGAGGAACATGTAGAGTGCGAAGAGAAAGGCGCAGGCGACGGGCAGCAGCGCCGTCAGCCCGAAGATCGCATAGCTCGGCTGGATGACGATCATGGCGCCGCCGAAGCCGACGACGATCGCGAGCCAGCGCCGCCAGCCGACCCGCTCCTTGAGAAAGAGCGCCGAAAGCGCCGTCAGGATGAAGGGTTCGACGAAGTAGATCGCAAAGACGTCCGCGAGCGGCATGTACTTGACCGCGGCGAAGAACATCAGGCTCGCGGCTCCGTGCAGGCAACCGCGCAGGAGGTTCATGTAGGGGCGCCTGGCGGCAAGCGCGTCGCGCCCGCGCAAAAGGAAAAGCACCGGCAGCGTGCAGGCCAGCTGAAAGAAGAATCGGTAAAAGGTCACCTGTCCGGGCGACATGCCCTCGACGGTCGCCATGTATTTGGCAATCGCATCCATCACCGGCAGCACGAGCATGCAGGCGGCCATCAGGACCATGCCCTCGACGGGGCTCTGACGGCGGAGAGAGGTCGGGGCTGTCATCGACTCGTGCTCCTTGGGGGCGGGAGCCCATGAAGCATGCCGAATGCTCGGAGATCAACTGCGCCGAGGAGTTCGTTCCGTCAGGCGCCGGCGACGGCGGCCCTTCCTTCGCCCAGTGGCAAAGACGTTTCGGAGACCGTGGGGCCGAAGACCTCCTCGAAGGCGGCGCGCAGGCGGATATCGACATCCGGCATCATCACCGGCAGGCCGAGATCGACAAGGCTCGTCACGCCGTAGGCGGTGATCCCGCAGGGCACGATGCCGCCGAAATGCGAGAGGTCCGGATCGACGTTGAGCGAGAAGCCGTGGAAGCTCACCCAGCGGCGCAGGCGGATGCCGAGCGCCGCGACCTTGTCCTCTGCCATCGAGCCGTCGGCAAGCCGCGGCCTCTCCGGTCGCCGGACCCAGACGCCGACGCGGTCTTCGCGGCGTTCGCCGCGCACGTTCATCTGTTCGAGCGTGCGGATGATGACTTCTTCCAGCGCGGCCACGTAGGCGCGGACGTCCTGGCGTCGCCGCTTCAGGTCGAGCATGACGTAGCCGACCCGCTGGCCGGGGCCGTGATAGGTGTATTCGCCGCCCCGTCCCGTCGCGTGGACGGGGAAACGGTCGGGCTCCTTGAGGTCGGCAGGGTCGGCGCTGGTGCCGGCGGTATAGAGCGGCGGATGCTCCAGCAGCCAGACGAGTTCGTCGGCACTGCCGTCTGCGATCGCGGCGACTTCCGCCTCCATGGTGGCGAGCGCTTTCTCGTAGGGAACGAGGCCGTCGGAGATTCGCCAGCGCACCGGCGGCGAGCCGGGCAGGGGAAACATTTTCGTTTCGATTTCTGTACGTTGCATGGGAGCGTCCGTCCTTTTCCCCTACTTGGCAAGAAAGCGCAGCGACTTCAAGAGCCCGGAATTCCGGGCCTTGCCGAGGGCCTCCACAGGGGCCCCGGAGGAATTATCAAAAAACTGTCACAGCGCCCTTGTGCACCCCGAACGCTTTTGCTACATGCAGCCCCGCCGGAGCAATTCGGCACCTACCACGATGCGGTCGTGGCGGAATTGGTAGACGCGCAGCGTTGAGGTCGCTGTGGGGCAACCCGTGGAAGTTCGAGTCTTCTCGACCGCACCAAAAACCCGGCTTCGGCCGGGTTTTTTGTTGTTTTTACAGTGGTTTAGATTTCAAACGGTCCAACGTGGAAAAGGCGTTGGACCATTTCACTTCCAGACGCCAGACTTGTTTACCCGCTTCAACGCCACCTTCGCGAGGTTCCAGCGTTCGACGCGCCGGGTATAAACCTCACTCGTCTTTGCCTCTGAATGGCCCAAGATCGCCATGATCTCGTATTGGCTGCATCCCATTTCAGCCAGCACCTCGGCCAACCCCTTCCGTACCCCATGAGCCGACAGATGCCCGAGGCCTGCGTCTTTGCACCAGCGCTTGAACATGGCCGACATGCTGTCACCGCTTGAGTATGGCTTCCCACCTCGACCAAGCACATAGGTTTCCCCAATGACTACAGGCGCCCGCACGGCGTCCTTCAGCGGCTCGACGAACGGAATACAGACCTCCGTCGAGTTCTTCTTCGACGGCGTCCAGCGGATCGCATCTACACCGTCGATCACACACTCGTGCTGCCTGCCGAGAACGGTAAGATCCTCAATGCGGCATCCGGTCCACAGAAGGATCGACATGGCGACGTGCGGCTTCGTCCCGCGCTTGTGGGTGGTGAAGAATTTGCGCACATCCGCGGCCTTCCAAGGTGTTGCGCCATCTCCCTTCTCGTATACTCCCTTAATCCCCCTCGCGGGGTTTTCCTTGACTTTTTTTCGCTCGATTGCCCAATCGTACATGACGGCTACCGCTTCGATGAACGCATCTGCCTGGGCAGGAGTCGCGGCCATTTCATCTTGCATTTCGATTAGCTTCTCCCGCGGAATAAGGGCCTTTTTATCGGAGTGTTTCAGGAGCCGTTGCAGCAAGTTTCGCTTCTTCTTCAGCGTCTTTGCGCTAGTTGTTCCGGCTGCGACTTTCTTTTCGAGGTACTCGAGATAGGCGTGCACCAGCCAGCCAATGGTCTCGGGCATCGCCTCGTCAGACGCCTTTTTCAACGGCTCAGGTTTCACGCCGGCGCGCGCGAGAGCATATTGCCTGGTGAAATCACTGTCACCGGGACGAGCATATAACTGGATGCGTTTCGAATGATTTCCCTTGGGGCGAACACGATAGATTACCGTTCCTGATGGAAGCTTCTGTTCAATCAGTCCGGGGTACTCGACTTTCATTGCGGGCCTCACCAATCTTTTGGGCCCTTATGCTTCTTCGGAGCTGATGCGCCTTCAACGCCGGTTACATGGATCTCGACTTTTCCACCGCTTATACACAGCTTCTCCACAGGGAGGCCGGCGGCGATGATCGCATTGAGGGCCGCGGTTATCGCGCGCTCGCTTGCTCGTACTCTCGTTGACGCTGATGACGCCGCTGCCGCGTCGTCTACATGATCTTCCATGCCTCGAACTCCTCGATGACATGCCTGAGGTTCATCCCGTTCGAACGGGTGCGATCAAGGTCAGAGAGCTGCTGGACGTGACAGCGATGGGCGAGGGTGCGCATCGCGGCCTCTTCCGTCTTCACTTCCAGGAATGCCCGGAACAGCGTCGCGCGGCATAGGCTGCGCGCCTCTTCCTCGCGTGGGCCTGACTCTTGGCTATGATCCTGCTCGCGCGCTGGTGCCGGCGTTGGTGGAGGTGTGGCCGCTTGCTGCTGCCGATCGCCGGGAAAGTCGTCTAGTGCAGGATCTTGAGACGCTTCCAGGGGTGCCGTTCCGGGCATGGCGCCATGATTGTACGGGTGGACAATGTCGATCACGACATAGCCGTAAGCGTCGACGCGAAGTTCCAGCTCATCGTGACGCCCGACATTCGGTAAAATCGCGGCAACAACTTCGTCGACGGTGAACGTGTAACGATCGACTTGTATGGCGCTCATGGGATATCGGCTCCTTCGATCGTGAGGCCTGGACGTGTCTTTCTGGCGAGTGTGACAATGATACGGATGATGGAGTTCCAGTCCGGACCGCGCTCGACCAGATCCTGCAGCTCGCAGATCTCCTCGATGACGTGCTCGACATCGATGACCCCAACCTCACTGCGATATTCGATGGTGGCTTTCCAGCGTTTCATCGCTTCGAGCCTCCGTGCAAGAAGGCGTCACGGCGGCGCATCCACTCGCCAAGGCGGTGCGCATATTCGGCGGAGTCCGCTGACCCGATATTGCACGGTTTGCCGGGGCTATGGAGGATAAGGACGGGGAAGTCGCCGATCAGACCGGCGGCGAGTTCAATAGCCTCTGCGGCTTCGTCGAGCACGTCAGCGAGTGCGTCTTTGCCTCCGAGCCGGTTGACCCTGGCGAGGTCATGAAGTTTCGATCGGATATCAGTCATGGTCGAGTCCTTCGGAACGTCGCCAATTCGCTCGCTGGCGGACGATGAGAGCAAACGCCCCGGCGACGAAAATAACAGCCAGAGCGATGAGGGCGGGAATCATCCACGTTCTCCGTTGGACGATGAACCGCCACCGCGCGCCTCGATCCATTCTGCGAGCAAGATGAAGGTATTCCGGCCGTCGCTGGCCTCCGGATAAAAACCAGCGTATCGGCGAGCCTCGGCGGCGATCGCGTCACGTTCTTCCGCGAGACGGGCTTCAGCGGCGGTGGCGCGTGCTTCCCATTGACGCCACTGGTTTTCGGCGCGTTCAACATTTGTCCCATGTTGTTCAGCGGCGAACTTCAGGCGCTCGTTCTCCTCCCTCAGCGCGGAAAGTCCGGAGATGTAGTGAACCGGAAAGCCGCGTTCATCTGCATCATCTGTCAGGGTCAGCCCTTCAAATGTTTCGCCGTCGATAAGCGTAATTTTGCATTTTCGAAGGAATGCCACCGGCTTCAGTTCATCGGTCATGGCCAACCTCCAGCGCCGACAGGATTCGTTCTGCCTGCTGCTTGATGTAAAGACGCTTGTCCGCCCAATTGCGATCGTTCATATCGTCGCAAAAGACGAGGATTAGGTGCAGCATCGTTCGCGCATCTTCGGCATCATTCACCCGCACCGTCGGAGCAGGGGCTGCGGCGATCCTGTCGCGCATGATGTCGAACACCTCTTGCGCAGTGTGATTCTCAATGCCGACAATCGGACGCAGGAGGTTTTTAGACCCTATATCCCCGGTCGGAGTGCGGACGGAAGGCGCGAGCGGCCGCCTGACGACTGTCGCGGGAGACTTGTACAGGTCGTCTACGATCCTCGCCGTGATCATTCTTGTCAGACGCTCGATAGCTCCGTGGGCTGCCACTTCGGTGAGCGTGATGGTCGGTTTGTCGTCCGACGCGGTGCGAGGATTTGAAGCCTGCTCTGCCGCTCGTGCCCGCTCGAGATAGCGGTTCGCAGTTTCGAGTAGCTCATCGACGCGCCGGCGGTAGAACTGGATCAGCTCGAGCGCTGCACCGGGAGCGAGGATGACGGCATCCAGTGTCCATTCTTTGGTGAGTGACGACCTATCGACCATCTTGGGATTCCTCGTCCTGGCGCGCGATGATGGCCGCGGCCTGTTCCGCCGCCTCCGGAGCGCAGATGTTGCAGATGAACGCATTGGCGACAGTTGACGCGACCAGCACGCGCCGCTGGCTTTTCACGGCTCCGCAGAAGGAGCAGAAGGGCTCATGGTGGATGTCTGTCGGCGACGGGTAGGTGGTTTCAGACAATGCCGTTCTCCTTGAGGAATGTCTCGATTCCGGCTGGCTTTTCGGATGGGGTGAAGTAGGCGACCATCGCCGCATGCAGCCGGTCCCATGCCCGGTCGTACTGGCGGCAAATGATCCACCACTGCCGGTTTCTTTCATCCTGAAATGCCTTGCGCCGGCTGAGGCGGAAGAGCTTTCTGTTGCGAGCGTTGAGCGCCTTCCACCGGCGCTTGAGCGCCGGGTCGAGAAGCCGCCAGCACTTCCCGCAAATGATCCACGTTGATCCCGGGTGCTTCTCCTGCGCAGCCGTGCGTCGGCAATGCGGGTTGAGGCAGTGGATGCGGTCGGTCATGGCCCCGGCACCTCACCGACGTAGAGCGAAACCGGCGGATGCCCTGTTCCGAGGATGCGAAGGATGATCGGAGCGCCGGCGTTAATGGCTTCGATCTCGTCCGGAGTCGGAAGCCAAGCCGTTTCCATCGCAGGCGTTCCAGGGCCGTTCACAGGGCAGTCTGTGGCGATATCGCGGATCGGCAGGCCAAGGTATCCCTGCGACTTGCCGATAATTCTGGTATGCCCTGCGATCATTCCGATTTGCATGGAGCTCCTCCCTCAGTCGCGCCTCTGTGAACCGGGCGCATTTTCACGACTGCTGCGGCATCATCGAGCTTGCGCCGGAATTCCATGGCCTCGTCACGGCGCTCGGCCGGAAGCGTGAGGTAGTGGCTCCATGCTGCTTCGAGCAGCCGGCAGACGACTTTTTCGGAAATGGTGAGATCGTTCATTCGAAGAACTCCCCGCAGTCCGTACACGTGAGCCTGGCGGATGTGCATGCGCCGCACGGTGGGCTGATATGACATGAGCAGTTTTCGGCCTCTTCAAACTCGACCGGTCGACCGCAGGTAGGGCACGGATCACCCTCTCCATGAGGTTGCGGTACCTGGCAGTTGACGCGACCGCACCGAGAGCATTCAGTGTGGGTGAGGGCGGTTATCCGCCCTTTCCATGATACGGTGTGAGTCATGCAGTGCTGGCAAAGCATCAGTTGGCTCCATCAGCTCAAAAGGGGATATCGTCGTCGAGGTCGCGGCTGTATCTACCGTTGTCCACCTGCCGCCCGCCGTTAGGCTGGTCGCGATCGGACCGCCGGCTATCATCGTCTCGGCGGTTCCCGCGGCGTCCGTTCCCGTCATCATCCCGTCCGGAGAGCAAAACCAGTTCGGCTTTGAATTGAAGAATGACCTCCGTCGAATATCGGTCGTTGCCGTTCTGATCCTGCCACTTGCGGGTTTGGAGCTTTCCCTCGATGTAGACCTTCGAGCCCTTGCGCAGATACTGTTCGGCGATCTTGCACAGGCCTTCGTTCCAGATGACGATGTTGTGCCAATCGGTCTTTTCCTTGCGTTCACCGGATGTCCGATCTCGCCATGTCTCTGACGTAGCCAGACTGAAGGAAACGACAGGATTTCCACCCTGCGTGCGACGGACTTCCGGGTCCGCGCCGAGATGACCGATCAGCGTAACTTTGTTGACGGAGCCGGCCATTAGTGCGTTCCTCCCATCGACTGCCGCGACAATTGCTCGCGCATGTCGGTCATGATTCCCTGGTAGAGCGCGGCTGCATCGCGGCTGGCGCATGAAGGGCAGGCGCTGCCGTTATGCTGTGCCAGCGTGATTGCGTTCAGAAAGCGGGGAATGATCGTCAGCAGGTCCGCCTGCAGATCGAGAAGGCTATCGTTCTCTGCTGCCGCATTCTCCAGCAGCTCGATGCAGCACCTCTGGAATTCCGCTCCGGTCGCCGTAGTGGTAGCCAGCGGGTATTTCTCGGCCATGTTGGCGAGGTAGGTGAGCCATTCGGCCTGAGTCGTAGGTCTATTCGCGGTCAACGGCCGATCTCCTTCATAGCTTCTGCTCTGGCGCGGTTGAGTTCGGCCATCTCTTCGTCGGAGCCGCCGGCGTCGGGGTGAGCCTTGCGTGCCTTCTCCTTCCATGCTCCGTCGATGACGGCCTTTGTCGGGAGTTGTGTGCCGTGGAAGCCGAGTATCTCGCGCCAGGACCGCTTGTGCTGCGCGCTAGGTGCTGGCAGAGCGAGAAAGCCGGAAAACGTCGCCCTCACGAGCGCCAGAGTTCCGTGGCGAAGCTCGACGCGGCGCGCCTCGATAATGTGGTGGATGGCCTGTAGGTTTGCCTCGACATTGGCGTATCGATCGACCGGGATGCAGATGGTAAGGCCGTCCCATACGAACCAGACCGCGACACCCGGATCGGACGGTTTGTCCACGCCCAACGTGACGTTGCTCGATATCACGACATCGCTCATGGTCCGGCCACTGTCCGCGGCAAACAGACGGAGGCTGTCCTTGACGTTCTTGATCGCAGCCGACAGCGACGTGCGGAACTGGCCATTGTCGCGAGCGGTCTTCCGGCGAGGAATATTGTCGGGCCACTGCAAGGGATACGGAATCATCGTGGTCACATCACAATCGTTAGGGTTTCGGATGCCCGGGTAATGCCGGTGTAGAGATGGCGGCCGCGGTCGGCGCCGAATGTCGCGCTCTCGTCGAAGAGGCAGACGTTCGCCCATTGGCTTCCCTGCGACTTGTGGACGGTCAGCGCATAGCCGAAGTCGAACTGCTGAGTTCCACGAAGCTCTTTCCAGTCGACTTCGTGCCCACGACCGAGGAAGAATTCTTCCCTCACCCGAACGTCAACCGGCGCGGCATCCTCGAAATCGAGAGACTTCACCGACAGGTGAACGCACTTATCGTTCAACGAGCCACGCGGTCTCTTATTGAGATCGATCACCTTCCATAGCCCGCCGTTGAAAATTCCGAGCGTCGAGTCATTCTTCAGGGCTACGAGCTGGTCGCCTGACTGAGGCATTTTACCTGTGTAACCGGCAAGCTCGCGCAGGCGTTCGTTGTATGCGGTTCTGGTCTTGTTCATCCCGACAAGCACCTGGTCGACGGATTGCACCAGCTCCGCACTAACCTCGTTCCTGTCGATGATCCGCAACGGACCAAAATTGCCGTGCTTGATCGGTCGTCCCTCGCGGACGGCTGTAGCCGCCCGCAGAATCGGGTTCTCTGCCGCCTGTCGGTGGATCTCCGTCAGCATTACGTCAGGCTCTGCATTGGTGAAGAAGCCGCCGCCTTTGACCGGCGGAAGCTGCCCCGGATCGCCGAGCACAAGCACGGGAATACCGAAGGAAAGAAGATCGCGGCCAAGTTCCTCGTCGACCATGGAGCATTCGTCGATGATGAAGAGTTTCACTCCTTCGAACTCGAACTTCGGACGCTTCTTGTACGCGATGCGGCCGGTCTCCTCGTCGAGGTCGAACTTGTAGATCGTGGAATGGATAGTGGTTGCGTTCTCGCAGCCGCTCTTACGCATGACCATGGCGGCCTTACCCGTGAAGGCTGCGTAGTGAACGCGACCATCGATCTCGCCAGCGAAATGCCGCGCGAGCGTCGTCTTACCGGTTCCAGCAAAACCGAAAATACGGAAGACAGGCCGTTCTGCGGTGGCGTAATAGAACCACCCGGCAACGGCATCGATGGCAGCCCACTGAGCGGGAGAGAAGCGCATCAGAAGCTCCGATCCCAGGCGCTCGACTTGGCGGGCTGGCGGCTGGGAGCCGCCGGCTTCTCGGCAATGCGCCGGTTCATCTCGTTCTGGGCCGCCGTCTTGATGCCCTTGCGCATGTCCTTGTGGTCGACCAGCCAGCGCAGATAGCTGTCCGGGAAGGTGGGGTCGGAAAAGCGCTTTCCCTTGTGGGCGCCGAACGGCATCTTCAGGGGAACGGCGCCCGGATCAGAAAGGCCGAGCATGTCGTCGATCGACAGGTGCTTGGTGAGGTGAAGGAAGATGCGCGCCGATACCGCGGCGTCATAGCCAGCCCGGTGCGCATCACCTTCGACGACGATTCCCAACCATTCCTTCAGCGTTTCGTTCTTGTGGTTCGGAGCGTCCGGCCAGACGTGACGAGCGCATTCGAGCGTGCAGATCCAAGGCAGGGGAGACCGCACGAACTGGCGATCGAAAGCCACGTTATGGGCCGCCAGCAGGGCGGCGCCACGGGATAGCTGAGCGCGAGCTTCCGCCGGCGACATTGCACCGCGCACCATCTCATCGGTGATGCCGTGGATCTCGGTGCACTTCGCCGGGATCGGATGGCCGGGGTCAACGAAAGCGCTCTGCTGGTCGACGGTTATCCGCCAGCCTTCCGGATAGAGCATCAGCTCCGTCCAGCCGATCTCGCACATTTCAGCGCGCGGCGGGAAACCAGTGGTCTCCGTGTCCACAAATCTCAAAAGGGAAAGCGGCGCGATGTCAGCCATGCGGCACACTGACGGGTGCCGCAAAGACGCTCTGCGCGGGGAACGTCGACTGAACGGCCGTCTTTACCTGCCGGAGCAGCGTGAGCTGCTGCTCCAGCTCGGCGATCTGCACGTCGAGGCTCTTCGTGAAAGCCTCCGCTGCTTCCGCCGTCGCCGGCGGCATGACGATATTGAACTGCCTTGCCATGGTCACTCTCCGTTCGCGTCGAAGCCTTCGAGCCATGCGGCCGTCAGCGTTTCGTTGGACTTGAATTCTGCGGGGATTGCCTTGCGGCTCATG
>DATGWU010000657.1:0-6337 GCA_035299345.1 Rhizobium sp. | reverse complement strand
AAAAAGACCGAGATCGAGATCGCGCAGCTTGCAATCGACATGGCGGTCGCTTCCGCCCGCGATCCGCAGAGTGCCGACGCGCACTCCAATGTCGGCGTCTTCCTGGTGGGATCACAACGGAAACGCCTCGAACAGGCCATTGGCTACCGTCCACCGCTGCACTTGCGCATCGCCGATCTCGTGCGCCGCATGAACTGGATGGCAATCGCCATTCCCGTAATCGCTATCACGATCGCGGTTCTGGCAGCGGTTGGCTGGTTCCTCGCCGGTGCCGGACTTTCCTCGCCGCTGATCCTGATCCTGCTGCTGATGCTGTCGCTGCCAGCCTCCGAAGGCGCGACCGGCCTTTTCAATACGCTGGTGACCTTCGTCGTCAAGCCGGCCCGCCTCACCGGTTACGAATTCAAGGATGGCATCCCCGAAGACGCGCGCACGCTGGTCGTCGTGCCCTGCCTGATCGCCAGGCGCGATGATGTCGACGAACTCATCCGCAATCTCGAGGTTCATCACCTCACGAACCCGCGAGGTGAAATCTCCTTCGCCCTGCTCAGCGACTGGCGTGACAGCACGGTGGAGGAGACGCCCGCGGATATCGAGATCCTGGAATATGCAAAGCGCGAAGTAGCGACCCTTAATGCTCGCTACGCCCACGACGGAAAGACGCGCTTCTATTTCCTTCACCGCCGCAGGCTGTTCAATCCGGCTGAGGGAGTCTGGATGGGCTGGGAACGCAAGCGCGGCAAGCTGCACGAGCTCAATCTCCTGCTGCGCGGGGACCGCGATACGACTTATCTGCCCGGAGCCAACATCGTTCCGGAAGGCGTCCAGTACGTCATGACGCTCGACGCCGACACCCGACTCATGCGGGATGCGGTGACCAAGCTCGTCGGCAAGATGCACCATCCGATCAATCGGCCGGTACACGATCCGGAAACGAGCCGGGTCGTCAGCGGCTACGGCGTGCTGCAACCCCGTGTCACGCCGTCGCTGACCACCGGCGAAGACGCTTCGGTCTTCCAGCGCGTTTTCTCGATAAACCGCGGCGTCGACCCTTACGTCTTCACGGTGTCCGACGTCTATCAGGACATTACCGGCGAGGGTACTTTCACCGGCAAGGGCCTTTACCATGTCGACGCCTTCGAACGGGCGCTGAAGGGCCGCATCGACGAGAACACCGTCCTCAGCCACGATCTGCTCGAAGGCTCGATGGCGAGGTGCGCGCTCGTTACCGACGTCGAACTCGTCGAGGACTTCCCGACCCGCTATGAGGTCGAGATTTCTCGCCAGCACCGTTGGGCGCGGGGTGACTGGCAGCTTCTCCCCTATATTTTCGATCCGTCGCGCGGCATCACCGCACTCGGCCTATGGAAAATGGTCGATAATCTTCGCCGTTCTCTGACGCCGATGGCGTGGTTCCTGGCTTCGGCGATCGGCTGGTACGCCATGACTCCGGTCGGAGCTGCAATCTGGCAGCTTCTGCTGATCTTCTGCATCTTCGTCGCGCCGACGTTGTCGCTGCTCTCGGGCCTCGTTCCGCGCCAAACCGATATTGTTCCCAAGGCCCATTTCCAATCGCTCTGGTCGGAGGTCCGGTCCGCCAATGCGCAGGTTGCCCTCCGCATTGTCTTCATCGCCGACGCCGCATGGATGATGGGGGACGCGATCGTTCGCTCTCTCTACCGCCTCTTCGTCAGCCGCAAGCTCCTGCTCGAGTGGCGCACTGCCGGCAGCATCCAGTCCGTCGCCCAAGGGAGCCCTCTCTCGTACTACCGGTCGATGCGACATGCGCCTGCACTCGCACTCGCCGCGATCGGCCTGGCCTCGTTGTCCGGCAATTACGGCTTCCTCATCGGACTGCCGTTCGCCACCTTCTGGGTCCTGTCGCCCGTGGTCGCCTGGTATGTCAGCCAGTCTGCCGAGACCGAGGATCGCTTGTTCGTGCCCGAAGAGGTGACGATCGAGCTACGCAAAATCGCTCGCCGGACCTGGCGCTACTACGAAGCGTTCGTAACGGTCGATGACAACTATCTGCCGCCCGACAACTTCCAGGAGACGCCGGAGCCGGTCCTCGCCCGCCGCACCTCGCCGACGAATATCGGCGTCTATCTGCTCTCCGTCGTCTCGGCGCGCCACTTCGGCTGGATAAGCTTCGAACAGACGATCGAGCGGCTCGAGCAGACGATCGCGACCGTCGAGAAGATGGAGAAATTCCGCGGCCACCTCTACAACTGGTATTACACCGACACGCTGAAGACACTCGGTCCGCGCTATGTTTCAGCCGTCGACAGCGGCAATCTCGCCGGCCATCTCATAGCCGTTTCGTCCGCCTGCCGGGAATGGGCAGAAGCACCGTCGGCTCACCTTCAGGGCAATCTCGACGGCATCGGCGATGTCGGTGGTATCCTTCTGGAAGCGCTTGCCGAACTGCCGGATGATCGCAAGACCGTGCGCCCGCTGCGCCGCCGGCTCGAAGAGCGCATCAACGGCTTCAACAACGCACTTGCCGCCGTCAAGCGCGAGCATGAGTTCGCGTCCATCCGGGTCATCAATCTGGCGGTACTCGCGCGCGACATCCAGAAGCTTGCGTCGAACCTCCACCATGAGGTGCGCTCCGAACAGAGCAAGGAAGTTACCCGCTGGACGGAATCACTGGTCAGGGCTTGCGAGGTGCACATCTCCGACAGCACCTTCGACCTTTCCATTATCGAACCGCTTCGCCAGCGACTGGTCACGCTGCGCGACCGCGCCCGTGACATCGCCTTCTCGATGGACTTCGGCTTCCTGTTCCGCCCCGAACGTCGCCTTCTGTCGATCGGATACCGCGTCGACAGCCGGGAACTCGACGAGGCCTGCTACGACCTGCTGGCCTCCGAGGCCCGCCTCACAAGTCTTTTCGCCATCGCGAAGGGAGATCTCCCGACCGAGCACTGGTATCGTCTCGGCCGCCAGGTCGTGCCGATCGGCGCCCGCGCCGCGCTGATTTCGTGGTCGGGTTCGATGTTCGAATACCTGATGCCGCCGCTCGTGATGCAGGAGCGGCAAGGTGGTATCCTCAACCAGACGAACAATCTCGTCGTCCGGGAGCAGATGAACCACGGGAAGCGTCTCAACATCCCTTGGGGTATCTCGGAAGCTGCCTTCAACGCTCGCGACCACGAACTGACGTACCAGTACACCAATTTCGGCGTTCCGACGCTCGGACTGAAGCGCGGCCTCGGCCAGAACGCGGTCATCGCACCCTATGCGTCGATCCTGGCCAGCCAGTACTTCCCGAAAGCTGCCCTCGAGAACCTCGAGCGGTTACGTAAGCTCGGAGCGCTCGGCGCCTACGGCTTCCATGATGCGGTCGACTTCACGCCCACCCGCGTCCCCGAAGGAAAGACCTGCGCGGTCATCTACAATTATTATGCCCACCATCACGGCATGTCGATTGCGGCCATTGCCAACGTCGCCTTCAACGGCCGTTTGCGGGAGCTCTTCCACTCCGATCCGGTGATCGAGGCGGCGGAACTCCTGTTGCAGGAGAAGGCGCCGCGCGAAATCCCAGTCATGAGCGCGAAATACGAGCCGCAGACCCCCGGCAAGGGTCAGGCCGATCTCCTGCGGCCCGAAATTCGCACCGTCGTCGACCCCGCGACGAAGGACCGCGAAGTGGTCTTCCTGTCGAATGGACACTACTCGGTCATGCTCACCGCGACCGGCTCCGGTTTCTCGCGGTGGAACGGCCAAGCGGTGTCACGTTGGAAGGCGGATCCGACCGAGGATCGCTGGGGCACCTTCATCTTCTTGCGTGACATGGCAAGCGGCGAGTGGTGGTCAACCACGGCGACGCCCCGACAAGCCGAGGAAGAGAAGACCAAGGCAATCTTCGGGGACGACAAGGCTGAATTCTTCAAGACCGTCGGCGACATTTCGAGCTCCGTCGAGTGCATTGTCGCGACCGAGCACGACGCCGAAGGTCGCCGCGTCACACTCCTAAACACCGGGCCCGAAGACCGGTTCATCGAGGTGACGTCGTACCTCGAACCGGTTCTCGCCTTCGAAGATGCCGACAACGCCCACACGGCATTCTCGCGCATGTTCATCAAAACCGAGTTCGGCCGCCGCCGCGACGTCATTCGCGCGGAACGCAACAAGCGCAGCCCCTCCGATCCGGATATCTGTGTCGCACACCTCGTAGTCGACAATGCGGGCCCGGGCCGGCCGACCGAATTCGAAACCGACCGACGCAAGTTCCTCGGTCGCGGCCGGAACCTTTCCAATGCCGCGGCCTTCGATCCGGGTGCGACGCTCACGGGGACGGAGGGCTACACCCTCGATCCAATTCTCAGCTTGCGCCGGGTGGTGCGGGTGCCTTCCGGCAAGAAGGTCAGTGTAATTTTCTGGACAATTGCGGCACCGAGTCGACCGGACGTGGATCGCGCCATCGAGCGCTACCGTCACCCCGATGCTTTCAGCCACGAGCTGGTGCATGCCTGGACGCGTGCGCAAGTCGAACTGCGGCACATCGGCATCACCTCGCAACAGGCCGCCGCATTCCAGCATCTCGGCCGCTATCTGGTCTATCCGGATAACCACCTGCGTGCAGACCCGGAGACCGTCAGGACCGGGCTTGCGTCGCAGCCCGCGCTATGGCCTTTGGCGATCTCGGGAGACTTCCCGATCTTCGCGCTGCGCATCAACGACGACATGGATATGGAGATCGCACGCGAGGCGCTCAGCGCGCTCGAATTCCTGCGTCGACGCGGCGTGGTCGCCGATCTTGCGGTCATCAACGAGCGGGCAACCTCCTATGCGCAGGACATGCAACACGCGCTGGAACGGCTCGCTGAAAACCTGCGCTACAGGCAGGCCGACGGCGGGCGCCAGCACGTGTTCACGGTGCGCAATGACCTCATGGAGGAAGGCACGACCCAGGCTCTCGTGGCAGCGGCCCGCGTCGTCCTCCATGCCCGCAACGGCAAGATCGTAGACCAGGTCAATCGCGCGGTTTCCCTGTTCGCCACACCCCGGCTGCCGGAGGGCGCTGAACCCGACTGGAGCGGGTTACCGCCCGCCCATTCACATAAGGGCCGGGACGTTCTGCCGAGGGAACAGAGCGATCTGCTTTTCTGGAACGGCTTCGGCGGCTTCGACAAGGACGGCAGCGAATACGTCATGCGTCTCGGTGCCAGCGAAACAACGCCCCATCCGTGGATCAATGTCATTGCCAACGACCAGTTCGGCTTCCATGTATCGGCGGAAGGCGCCGGCTTCACCTGGAGCCAGAACTCCCGCGACTATCAGTTGACACCATGGAGCAACGATCCGGTCACCAACCGGCCGGGCGAGGCTTTCTATGTCGCCGACCCTATGAGCGGCAAGACCTTCTCGCCCTTCAGCACCCTCAACCTCGACGATACGAGCCGTTACGAAACGCGGCACGGCCTCGGCTATAGCGTGTTCAAGAGCCGGCATGAAGGACTGGAGCTCGAACTGACCCAGACAGTAGACCGCGCGCGTCCGGTAAAGCTGTCGCGGATGGTGATACGCAATACCGGCAAGGTAGTCCGCACCTTGAGGGTCTACGGCTATGCCGAATGGGTTCTGGGCAACAATGCGCAAAAGACAGCGCCGTTCATCCTGTCCTCGTTCGATGACGAAACGGGAGCACTCTTCGCAACGAATCGTTATGACATCAACTATCCCGGCCGCATCGCCTTCCTCGCCGCCAGCGAGCCGGCCGCAAGCTACACGGCCAGCCGCCGCGAATTCATCGGACGGAACGGCTCGATCGAACTTCCGCAAGCCGTTGCACGGCAATCAAAACTGCTGAACTCGATCGAAACCGAAGGCGATCCGTGTGCCGCACTCGCCCTCGATATCGAAGTGCCTGCCGGTGCAGCGAAGGAGCTCTGCTTCTTCCTCGGCGACTGTGCTACCGCGGCCGAGGCAAGCAGGCTGATCGCGGACGTCCGCAAGGAAGGCGCTGCCAAAATCCTGGAGACACAGCAGGCGTTCTGGCGTGATTTTACCGGCAGACTGCAGGTAAAGACAGGCGACAAGTCGTTCGACTATCTGGTAAATGGCTGGCTGCCCTACCAAGCGCTGAGCTGTCGCCTGCTGGCCCGTGCTGGTTTCTACCAGGCAAGCGGTGCTTATGGCTTCCGCGACCAGCTGCAGGATACGCTGGCCTTTCTGACAGTGGATGCGAACCTGGCCCGCCGGCAGATTCTGCAAGCGGCGTCCCGGCAGTTCCTCGAAGGTGACGTACAGCATTGGTGGCTGCCGCAGACCGGCGCCGGCGTTCGCACGCGCATCTCGGACGACGTCGTCTGGCTCGCCCACGCCGCTGACA
>DATGWU010000656.1:0-20907 GCA_035299345.1 Rhizobium sp. | reverse complement strand
CGGCGCCCGGATGCAAGCCGCGGGCATGCGCACACTGCTTGGGGTGGATGAGGCTGCCGTAGCCCTCGGCCTCGATCCGGAAACACCGCTCATCGGTTATGTGGTGCGTGGCGAGGTCCTGAAGGCTCACCCGAAACTCGGTGAAGCGATTGCCGCTGCCTCACGCCAGGCAAAAGAGAAACTCTCCACCGATCCGGCCGCCTGGGAACGCATACGACCGATGATGCGGGCGGAGACCGATGCGGAATTCGAGGCTTTGAAGGCGGGCTTCCTGGCAGGCATACCGAAGCAGGGAGCAGTCGACGAACAGGCTGCAGCGCAGATGCTGGCGCTCATGGCCGAACTCGGTGGTGCCGATCTGGTCGGTGATCTGAAAGAGCTGCCTGATGGCGTCTTCCACCACCCCGGCAGTTGAGCCCGTCCTGAGGCTCGATCTTCGCGGCGGCGGGCCGGGCGGGGTGCTCGGCCCCGTCGCACTTTCACTTTCCCCGGGGGAGACAGTGGCGCTGACCGGCCCGTCGGGCGTCGGCAAGACATCCTTGCTACGGATCATCGCCGGCCTCGACTATGGTTTCGACGGATATCGACAAGCTACGGCGCGCATCGCAATGGTTTTCCAGGAACCTCTGCTCCTGCCGTGGCGGACGGCAGTTGAAAACCTCACGGTCATCGCACGCATATCAAGTGCGGAGGCCGGGCTCTGGCTGGAGAAGGTGGGGCTGGCGGGGCTGGGAGATCGCTTCCCTCATACGCTTTCCCTCGGACAGCAACGACGGTTGTCACTGGTGCGGGCCTTTGCCTGCGCCCCCGAATTGCTGCTTCTGGATGAGCCCTTCGTCAGTCTCGATCCCGCACTCGCCTCGGAAATGATGGGTTTGCTCGAACGCCTGATTGCCGATCGTCCCTGTGCGACGCTTCTCGTCACCCATGTTCGGGGCGAGGCTGAGCGGCTTGCCGGTCGTATTCTTCGGATGGAGGGCCGTCCGGCACGGATTCTGGAGGAAGATCGAGACGCCCCGGCATATGTGGAGTTCTCGGCGACGTCAGAGCCGGTTTCCGGATCGTAGCTGCTGATCAGTTCCTCTCCGGCGGCCGGGTGTGGCGCGGACAGTTCTTTTCCAGGCTAATGCCCGCGTTCGGGTGGGTTATGCCTTTCTCGCGGCCGTTCCGCGTGCCGGATCATAGCCCCAGACGGCGACAAGGGCGAAGACGACGAACGCAGCGAGCGTAATGGTAAGCGCTGTCGTATTACCCTTCGCGTAGAGCGCGAAGCGGATGAGTTCAACGGCATAGGTAAAGGGATTGAGTGCACAGAGGTCTCTCAGGCGAGGAGAGGCTTCGGCCATCGACCACAGCGGATAAAGAGCCGAGGAGAGAAAGAACATCGGGAAGATGACGAAGTTCATGACGCCGGCGAAGTTCTCCAATTGCCGGATGAAGGAGGAGAGCAGCAAGCCAAGCGCGCCAAGCATCATCGCAGCGACCGCCATCGCCGGGGCCGCGGCCACGTAGCCGAGCCAGGGAAAGCGGATGCCGTACAGGGCCGCGATTGCCAGGAAGGCATAGGCTTGCAGCACGGCAATCAGGCTGCCGGCCAGCAATCGGCAGGCCAGCAGCCACCAGCGAGGCAAGGGTGCCGTCAGCAACAGCCGCATGGATCCCATCTCCCGGTCATAGACGAGGCTGAGCGAGGACTGCATGCCGCTGAACAACAGGATCATCCCGATCAGTCCCGGCACGATATAGATCTCGTAGGTAAGATAGGTCTCATAGGGCGGCGTTATCGATAGCCCGAGCGCGGCGCGAAAGCCGGCAGCGAAGACGAAGAGCCAGACGAGCGGCCTGACGAGCGCCGCGATGAGCCGCCCCCGCTGACCGAGGAACCGCAAAGCCTCCCGATGCACGATCGCCCGCAATGTGATGAGGGCGTGCGGCCTGAAGAAACCTGCGGTCTCATGTTCCGCCGCGGCAAACACCTCCACGGTCATGTTTGGTCCCTTGTGAGCGCAAGAAAGTGTCGGTTCAGATCGTCACCCCCGATCTTACCTGCCTCGCCATCGGACAGCACTCGTCCGCGATGAAGAATGACGAGTTGATCGTGACTTCGAACCTCGTCCACAAGATGGGTCGCCCAGAGTACGGTCAGTCCCTCCGCGGCAAGATCATGGACGTGCTGTGTGATCGCGGCGCGCGAGGCTGCGTCAAGCCCGACTGTCGGTTCGTCCAGAAGCAGCACCTCGGGTCGGTGGATCAGTGCGCGTGCGATCTCCATGCGCCGGCGGTGACCACCATTGAGGTTTGCGGTTTTTTCCTCCGCACGCTCCGCCATGCCGAGCCTCTCGAGTGCCGCCGTGACGCGGGATTCTGCTTCTCGCCCGCAAAGTCCGTGAAGGGCGGCGAAATAGAGCAGGTTGCGCCTGACGGTCAGGTCCGGATCAAGCGTCGAGGCCTGGAACACGACGCCCAGACGGGCAAGTGCCGCACGCGGTGTGCGCTCCATGTCATGGCCAGCGATTGCGACCCGGCCCCCTCGTGGTACGAAGAGCCGCGTGAGCACGCCGAACAACGTCGATTTCCCTGCGCCGTTCGGCCCAAGCAGAGCGCAGAAACGTCCGCGTTCGACGGAAAAGGAAACGCCGTCGAGGGCGTGTCGGGCGCCCCAGTTGTGGCTGATGTCTTCTAAGATCAAGCCACCCATGTCCTGCTCATTCTATGGTGATTGTGACTTGTTGCGTATCGCCTTTGCTGCCGGGTACCGCGAGATGGTAGCTTCCGGGCTTGACGGCGACGAAGCTGATTTCCGCCTCGCCGGCCTCGTCGAATTCGATGGAAGCGACTCCGAACGGCCGGATTTCGATGCCCTCGATGACGATCTCGTTGACCCAGATCGCGCGGAAAAAACCGGCCCCCTCGAGCGCCAGCTCCTGGCTGCCGTCCGCTTCGATCTCAAGGGTATAGAATTTTCCGGACTTCAGCCTCAGCGGCTCCTTGGCAACCGGCTGGCCGGCCGAGAGCGTAAGCTTTGGTAGCGTTTCGCGATTGGATTTCGCAAGGATGCCGGCGGGGTTCATGCCTGCCGTGGTGCTGTTGTCGTCGTCCGCCAGCGAGGCGAAGGGCATGGCCGTGAGCGCCACGGCTGCGATAATTCCCTTCTTCACCGTATCCTCCCTTGGATCTTTATGGCCGCGTCGCCGCCCCCCAGGGGAAGCGCCCGACTTTGATGGATTTCACGGGTTCCAGCGATGCGACGTCGATGATGGTCACGTCTCCGGAGACACCGTTGGTGGAAAAGAGCTGCTTATGGTCTGGCGAGAATGCGAGATGCCAGACCCGACGCCCGACGAGGATATAGGTCTTCACTTCGAACGTGTCGGTGTCGATCGCCGCAACATGGTTGGCGGGCCCGAGCGCGACGAAAGCCGTTTTGCCGTCGGGCGTGAACGTAAAACCAACGGGTTGAATGAGATCGGCCTTGATGCCGGAAATCTCGAAGGAAATCTTGGCCTTCTCAGCCTGCGTTGCCACGTCGAAGACGGTGATCGTGCCGCCGATTTCGGAGGAGACCCAGAGTTCTGTGCCGCCCTTGGTGAACTCGGCATGACGCGGGCGGGGATCGACGAGCGTATTGGCGAAAATCTTCTTTGTTCCGGTGTCGATCCAGTGCGCCATATTGGTCGTTTCCGACGTCGTGATGACGGTCTTGCCGTCCGGTGAGACGGCCATGCCTTCCGGTTCGATGCCGACATTGATCTGAGCGACCACCTGCCGGCTCTCGACGTCGACAACCGTCGTTACGGCGTCGTTTTCGTTGGCGATCCACAGATGCCTGTCGTCGGGTGCGAGCACAAACTGCTCGGGGTCCTCGCCGGAGGGCAGATCGTACAAGATCTTGCCGGTGGCAGGATCCATCACCTGAACCGTGTCGCTGTCGGAGGCACAGATGTAGACCCGGCTGCGGTCGGAACTGAATGTGATCCCCCGTGGCCGCTCGCCGGTCGGGATGGTGCGCACGACTTCAAGCTGTTCCGTGTCGATAACGGAAATGGTGTCGTCCTTTTCGTTCGTTACCCAGACCTCCCCTCCGGCCGCCTGAAGAGGGATCGCGGCCAGCGTGGTTGCGGCAAGCAGGATTTGAAATCTCATTTCATCCTCCAAAGGCGGTGCAGCTGCTCTCGGGTCGGTCGAGGCCAAGCGTGTCCATCTCGTTTTTCTGGTGCAGGTATCCGTCGAGAGGGGCGAGTTCGACCATTGCGTGCGCATTGACCACAGGCATGGGTTGGCGAAGCTGGCCGTCCCAATCGCGATAGCTGAGGCTGCGGCCCTTGAAGCCATCGAGTGCAAATTTGGGGGAGAGGATGAACTTGCGCAGCGCGACCGGATCGGCAGAATTGGTGCGGGTAACAGCTTCACCGATGGTGCGTACCGCTATCCATGCGGCATAGTCGCGCGAGCCCATTTCGCGGCCCGCCGCCTTCTCGAACCGATTCTGTAACTGTACGGCCCCCCATTGCTCGAGCACAGGCGCCCATCCTTCGCCACGCAGACCGTCCGAACCGGCGACCGGGCGAGGCAGCCATGTGTTGTCCTGGACATAGCGGCCGAAATCATTGGCTTCGTCGGCGATCAGCAGGACGTCATGATCGGGAAAGTCCTGGGTGAACAGTGGAAGTTCCCGGCCGGCGGCGCGCCGCAGATCAGTGTTGAAGGTCCAGTCCTTCGTTGCGAGGATCTCGACGCCGAATTTCCGCGCAGAGGCGCGCAACCGGTCGGCAAAGGCCCGGTCTTCGGGTCGCGGGCCGATAATCAGCACTGTCCGAATCCAGCGTCGCGCTTTCAGCACTTGCATCAGTGCATCGCTGCGCATGGTATCTTCTGCCATGGTGTGCAGCACATTGATACGACAGCCCACATCTCGCAGCTGGTCTGCGCCGGATGCAACGTTGAAGAGGAGGGCGTCCGTGGCTTGGGGGAGATCGGCCAGGGCGAGAATTTCTTCCGGCGGCGCATCGACAAACAGGATCTTTGAGGTAGCGAGCGCCGTCCGGGCTGCTCCGAGGAAGTCGCCTCCGGGCTCGACCGAGACGACCGCGAGGCTGTAGTCGTGGCCCATGAAGCTACCGGTTGTCTTCGTGTCTGCCAGCGCGACCCGCGCTCCGGCAATGCCGCGGTCTTCGGGAATGGGATCCAGGTTGGAAAGCACCGGCGGCGGCTGGATTTCCTGCCTCAGATAGGTCATCGGTATTGCGATCTCGGCCATGGCAGAGGAAGCCCAGCAAAAGATCACGGCCACGAGCCATAAGCTCTTCCGGCATTCCTTGAAGCTCTCTCCCATGTCGCATCCTCCCGACGCGAGAATGGCGACATGCGGGAGAGCCTGAAATACGACCTTGGTGCCATGGGTCGTCGCGACCTAGGTCGCATATCGCGCCACATCCTTGCTGTTTTACAAATTTCCGAACTGGAAATGCGAGGGAGGACCGCATGACGGCCAATAGCATTCGCGGCGGGATCGCCGTTCTTATCCTGATGGCAACGACCAGCCTGGTTGTCGCTCACGGCGACGTTGCACCGCAACCGGTCAACACGGACGCCCTGCCCGAGGTGGGTGACGAGTGGCTGACCGAAAACCCTTATCGCGAGGAGAAAGCTGGCCATGAGGTCTGGCTGAAGGCTGTCGAGATTGGTGGGTCTGGCTTCAACCAGAACTGTGCACGCTGTCATGGCCTTGGTGCGGTGTCTGGGGGGCTTGCACCCGACCTGCGCCTCCTCGAGGCGGAGGAATATGGTGACGAATGGTTTGTCGAGCGCTTTCGCCACGGCTACACCCAGGACGGCACGACCAAGATGCCGGCCTTTGGGGACATCCTTGGGCAAAAGGCGGCCTGGGCCATCCGCACCTATGTGGAGACGCGGCCGGAAGACGGAGCTCTCGATCCCCATGCGAAGCGCCTGCACGAGATCAGAGACGAGCTGGGCAGCGGCAATGTCGCGGATACCGCGGCGCTCAAGAAGGAGCTTGAGACGATTGCCATCGAGGTAAAGACGGCCTCCGGAGCTCCGGTCGCCGACAGTGTAACCTACGAGGCGGCGCGCATCCTGTCGGACGAGCCCGAAAGCTGGAAAAGGGCGGCAGAGGTGCTGACGGTCGGCCTTTCGGCCACGCAGTAATTGCTAATGATACGTCACGTCCTTCTTGCACTGGCAATCGGCGTCGCCCTTCCGGGCGGCGCCGTTGCGCGTTGCGAAGGCTATGTGCCTCAGGCCAGGCCGCAGAACACCTTTGCACAGGATGTCGGCCGTGAATTCGACCGGATCCTGGAGGACGGTTGGATCGAGTTTGCGGTTTATGCGGATTATGCGCCATGGTCCTACGAAGAGAAGGGGAAGGCGGCCGGCGTGGATGTCGAGATCGGCCGGTTGATCGCGAAGGCGCTCGGGGTGGAGGCAAAATTCCGCCTCGTTGCGGCAGGTGAGAATCTCGAAGCCGACCTGATGAACTACGTCTGGAAGGGTGCAGCCGTTGGCGGTCGCGTCAGCGACGTCATGCTGCATGTGCCCTATGACAGCGAGCTTGTCTGCCGCATCGAGCAGGTGACGTTTACCGGTCAATATGCCGCCGAAAACGTCGCGATCGCCTATCGGGGTGCCGATTACGAGGAGAAGGCGCCGACCCCGCCCTTCTTCCGATTCGATCCGGTTGCAGTCGAAAACGATTCGATCGCCGACTTCTATCTTACGTCGCTGATCGGCCCCGCGGGCAAGATCCACCGGTTTCGGTCGATCGCCGCGGCTGTGGATGGGCTTGCCGCAGGATATACCAAGGCGGCGATGGGACCGCGCGCGGAGCTGGAGGCGGGGCTTGCCCGCCATCCTGACGACGGTCTGAAAGTGCATTCTCCGCCGCTCGTGGGTTTCGCGCGAGGGAGCTGGACGATCGGCGTCGGTGTCGGCTTTCAGCATAAGGACCTCGCCTATGCAGTCGATGACGCGATAGAGAGAGCGCTTGGCGACGGTGAGATCAGCCGCATCTTTGCCCAATACGGACTGACCTTCACACCGCCGCAGCGTTAGCCTCAGAATGTGGAGACGTCGCCGGCGGCATCCACCGCCGTCACGCGCGTCAGTTCCCTGATCCGTCCAAGCGTTGCGCGGATTTCGTTTGCCGGCATGAGGCAGAAGGCGGTGGAAAAGCCGTCGGCCATCGCGGCACATTCCGCTTCCACCGAGATCGTCGACCAGCAGGGCCGCTCGCCACGTGGGCCAAGAATGTGAAAATCGTTGCCGAGCGTCATGGCCGACGGGCTTGAGGTTGCGATGGCGGTGCCTGTGAGACGCCGGATCGCAACCCGACCCCAGGCCGGATCTTCGACGGAGACGTTGAACGGTCCGCCGAGCGCCGCAAACTCTCCCATCTCCACAAGGGCTTGAGCGTAACCTGCATCCCGCAAGAGGCTACGCACCCGGTCGGCAGCGTAGCCTTGAGCGATGCCATTGAACGTTACCGCTTGCCTGTCGCCCAACCGGACAGACGAACCGACGTGCACCTGTCTCCAGCCGACCGCCGCACGCGCCTGCGTCGTGTCTCTGCCCTCGGCAAGGGCGCGCCAGAGCGGCTGCACCGTTGGATCGAACCGCCCGCCGGTCGCCTCATGGACATAGTCGGCCAGTCGGAGAAGGTCGAGAAGTGCTGGCGGCGGATTGTCGAGATGGCCAACAGTGTTCAGTTGGCTGATCGCAGAACCCGGCTTGAAGAGGCTTGCCGTCGCCTCGATCTCGGCGATCGTCGTGCCGATTGCTTCTGCGACGGATTGGGACAGGCCACGGGGACCGCGCAGGTCTACCCGCACCACGCCGCCCAGCATGTCAGCCTGCCAGGACGTCACCTCTGCGCGGGCGGAATTCTGCAAGGTCACAGCCGCGGCGATGAGCAAGAAACGACGCCGGTTCATGCAGGGACCTCCGCCTCGGTGACTGTCGGGCGTTTTCGATAAGCCAGCACTCGTGGCACGCATTGTCTCACATCATCATGGATGGCAACGCAATCGAGGCACTGGAAACACTCGGAATAATTGATGCGCCCGGTTCTTTCTATAGCGCCGTAGGGGCAGCGCACCTGGCAGAGTTGGCAGGGAGAACCGCATTCCGCTCTCCGGGGTATCCAGTTGCGCGTGCGAAGCAGTCCGCCGAGTGCCATCGCTGCCCCAAGGGGGCAGACATAGCGGCAGAACCCCTTGAAGGTCACTGTGGCAAGAAGCATCCAGAATGCCGCGTAGGCGACATAATACCATTCGCGCTGAAATAGCGTTGTGATCGCTGTCTTGAAGGGCTCGACCTCCGCTGCTGTTTCGGTCTTGTCCGGTGCTATGAGGCTGACTGCGACCAGACCGCCAAGGGAGAGCCACGGGCCGACCTTCAATCGCCTGTCCCAGACCGGTGGGGGTTTCCATTGCGGCAACCGAAGCATTCGGCCGGCATGATGAGCAAATTCCTGCATTGCGCCGAACGGGCAGAGCCAGCCGCAGAACAGACCGCGTCCCCAGAGCACAAATCCGAGAATGGCAGCGCCCCAGACCATGAGCGAAAAGGGCTCGTACAGCAGGACCGACAGGTTGCCACCGCCTGCCTGCCGGAGAACAGCGAGCGGCGTGACGATCGACAACTGCCCCTGGCCCCACCAGCCGACAAAGCCTATGACGATCGCCAGAAAGGCAAGCCGCGTCGGGCGCAGTACCGTCGGCACGGCCAGCCGGCGCATGCCGGGACCGACAGCGCCCAGCAAGCCCGCAAGCAGAACACCAAGGACTGCAAGGTCCCATTTCCGGTCGATGATTGCCGCCTGCCACGGCGCCAGAGCTTGGCGGGCTTCCGTTCGGACGAAGAAGGCGGCATCAGCTTTGACTGTGATCGGGAAGTCGGCTGATCCGATTTCCGGCTTCAGCATGCCATGGGAGCGCACCGCCTGGGCGGAGAGGGTCCATTCCCGCGTCGGGTCGAAACCCAGCCGGCGGTCAATCGTCAGAACCATGGTCGTACCCCGTGGCACGCCCGGCCCGACTTTGATCATCATGTCGGCGTCGCGCAGGGCGACAGGTAAGCCGTCCTGCAGGGCGACAAGCCGGTCGGGCGCCGTATTGCGCACGAAGTCGGCCGAGACGAGGCCATGGCGACCGGATTCGATGACTAGCACTGGCTCGTCGTCCGGCGATACCCGCAGCACGCTCTGAAGATCGACAAAACTCTCTTCGCTCAGGACCGCTCGGGCAACGGCGGGAGGGCCAATGTCCACCACCCAGAGATCAAGAAAGAGACCCTCCGGGTCATCGGCTGCCTCAGGGTCGTCATCCTCCCATTGTGTACCCGCAAAGGCATGGTTGAGTTCGGCGTTCGTTACCTTGAGATGCCGGGCGAACTTGCGCTCGACGAGCGTCGTCCATTCGAGTCTTTCGTCGCGCGACGGATCGGGACGTACCGGCGGGCCGCTTGCCACGCCCTTCATCTTTTCCCGCGCGACGGCGAGTGTTGCGGCGAGGACCGATTCATGGGCGATGCGGATCGAAGCTGTCGCCTTGGTTACTCCATCGAGATAGACGAGGCTGGAGCCGCCTCCAACCTCGCCATAGGGTGTTCCGACGACAAGCGGCTCGCGGATCGAATGTCCGCGATATTGCTCGAGAAAGGCGCGCAATGGCGCTTCGCCGAGACCTGACACGAAGATGGGTTCGTTCTGTCTGACGAGCCGCACGTCCAGGAAGCGTCCTTCCTTGTCGATCAGCACCAGCATGTCGATCGGCGCGCCGGAAAAGCCCGGAATCGGTGCGAGCGGTCCGGTCTCGAAGACGTAGCCGGCTTGCGCTCCGCCGGAATTCAGCAGAGCCCAGACGCCCTTTTCATTCACCTGCTCGCCAAGCGCATAGGGTGGCACGATCAGCTCTGCGAGCGCTTCGCGGCTGAGCGTCGCCGCGTGTACAATCTGGCCGCCGAAAAGCATGCAGAGAACGAAGAAGCTGAGCAGTGCCGGGCGTCTACCCATGGTGCAATCCTCCCAGCCCCGATTTCTATGCGCCGGGGGAGCCGTTGCCATACGACCAAGGTCCCGGATCAGAGCCGCAGTCCAGTAGCTATAGTTGGCGCGGGAGAATTCACATGTCGCAAAAGAGCCTCGGCAACCGCGTGCAAGCGAGCGTGTTCCTGCTTTCGCTCGGCCTGTTTGGACTGTTCTGGGCAGCGCTCGCCGCCATCAAGGCCGATCCGTCCGTTCTCCCCGGACCTGTCGATGTCGCGCAGGTGTTCTGGTCGGAGATGCTGGCCGGTCGGTTGCCGAGAGAGCTGCTCGCGACACTTCTGCGTGTCGTCGTTTCGTTCGCTCTTGCCATGGGTTTCGGGTGCCTGCTCGGTTTCCTGCTCGGCCGCTACCGGGTCCTCAACCAGTGGGCCGATCCCTGGGTGACGATCTTCATGAACCTGCCCGCGTTGGTTCTGATCGTGCTCTGTTATCTTTGGATAGGGCTCAACGAGACTGCGGCAATCGTCGCGGTGACGCTCAACAAAACCGCAATGGTCATGGTCACCATCCGGCAGGGCGTGGGTTCCTTTGATCCCGCGTTGGATGATCTGGCCTTGGTGGCGCGTCTCTCGCGCAGGGAGCGGCTTCGGCATCTGATCCTGCCGCAACTGGCGCCCTGGCTGGCGGTGGCAGCTCGCAATGGCATCGCGATCATATGGAAGATCGTTCTGGTGGTCGAATTTCTCGGCCGTTCCAGCGGTGTCGGCTTTCGTATCCATCTGTATTTTCAGCAGTTCCAGATCGCCCACGTGCTCGTCTATTCGCTCTCGTTCGTCGCGGTCATGCTGATCGTTGAGCATGGGGTCATTCAGCGCTGGGAGGCGCGTGCGGCGAGGTGGAGACTTTGATTGGGGCCAAACTCATGGAATTGGCCGCGGGTCGCTTGGCGTCAGGTGCGGATAGCGAATGCCGTCTCCAAGCCTTCGAGGATGAGTAACAGGATAGCCATAGTCGGTCCCCTGCCTTCCAATCTCCTGGGCCATAAAAGCCGTGAGACATGCAAATGTCGACATGCCTTTCGTTGGTGGGGCAGCGTGACGCTTCCGGCTTCGACGGTAGATCGGGAGGGTGTGCTGCGTCCCATCCGGTGGAGCGACCCTTTGCGTCCCTCGTTCCAGGAGTCTTGCGCATTGGCGCCAGGCGATCTACATTATTTCGCAAATTTATCTACATGGAGTAGCCCAATGCCGATCAACGTCAACAATCCGGAAGCGGATGCGCTCACGCGCAAGTTCGCGCGTATGGCCGGCGTCAGCATTACCGATGCAATCGTCCTCGCCATGAAGGAGGCGATCGAACGCCGTCGTAACGCAGAGACCCCGCTGCAGACCGCCGCCCGGCTACGCGAACAACATGGCATCAAGCTCGGCGCTGCTGCCAGGCGGCCGCTACCACGTGAAGCCTTTGACGAAATGTGGGAAAGTTGATGTTCGTCGACGCCTGCGCCATCATCGCGCTTCTCTCCGACGAGCCGGAAGCACAACGTGTTTCCGATGCGATCGCATCGGCGAAGGCCTCCTTCACCTCCCCAGTTGTCGTGCTTGAGGCCGTGCTCGGTCTTGCACGCCCCGATAAGTTTGGCCTGACCGTCGCGGAGGTGGAACCGATCGTCATCGAGTTCCTCGAAGAGCGCGGGATCGAAATTCGCGGTCTTCCGCCTGCGGACGCGACGACCCGGATCGCCCTTTCCGCCGCCCATCGTTACCGGGCGGGCCGCCGGGGCCTCAATCTCGGCGACTGCCTGCATTATGCATGCGCCAGATACTACGATGTACCCATTCTTGCCACGGCAAACGAGTTCAGACATACAGATATTGACACCGTACCCTGATACAGCCAGCCATGACAGCTGGTTTCGGGTGAAGGTGCGGAAGGCTCAGGAAGACTCCCCGCAGACACCGTGACGAACGCACGCAATGCGGTCCTGGTACCATGGTTCACAGGCTCGCAGCGGTGATTGCGCCGGCGACAGGTCTGCCTATTGTATTCCCCCATACTCGCTCTACAATTACGTGTATGAGCGCCCATCGCAACAGGTAGAGCTATGCTCAGTCTACTCCGCATATTGGAGAACATGCAGCAAGGCGTGATGCTCCTGGATGCAGATCTACGGGTTGTGGCATTCAACGGCCGGGCAGGCGAGTTGCTGCAGGCGCCCAAGGATGGCATCGAAGTTGGTCTGAGCGCGACGAAATTGGCCGACCAAATCCCAGCCCTCGCCATCACGCCGAAATCGGGCACAGCGCGCGAGAGCTGGGTTACGCATGTGCAAACGCGTTCCTCCACGCTCCGCCGCGAGATCTCGATTGGCAGCAGAGTGGTCTTGCTTACCACCGCTCCAATCGAAGAGGGCGGGTGGCTGGTGACTTGTGATGACATTTCTGCACTGGCCACGATCAGGAGGGATTTGGCAGACCAAAACAGCCGTTTTGATGCTGCCCTTGCAAACATGCCGCATGGGTTATGCATGTTCGATGCGGAAACGAAGCTCCTGCTGTGTAACGCTGCCTACGCACGTTTGTACGACCTGCCAGACTCGCTCACTCGGCCTGGAACACCCCTCGGCCAAATTCTCGATCATCGCCGGACTGCCGGAAATGAACCTGCGCAGCGGGAGGCGTATTTTGACGTCGTCGTTGAGGCTGCAATAAAGGGCTCTGCCGCGAGCCAATGCGTAAACCTGGTCGATGGTCGGGTAATCAAGATTACGCACAACCCAATGGAAAACGGCGGCTACGTCGCAACCCACGAAGATGTCACCGAGTCCGTGCGAGCCGAGGAGCAAATAAGGCACATGGCGAGTCACGATCCGCTGACTGGCTTACCTAATCGGGCGCTTCTGCGGGAGAAGCTTGACCGGGAACTCATCCTCAGCGGCGGTGGAAAACGCTGCGCGGTTCTCTGCCTGGATCTCGATCACTTCAAGGATGTCAACGACACCATGGGACACGGCGCCGGCGATCAGCTGCTCAAGACGGTCACAGACCGCCTGAAGAGCCATCTGACCGACGACGACACGATTGCGCGTCTCGGGGGAGACGAGTTCATAGTGGTCCGAGAAAATGTTCAGGACGTTGAACGTGTCTCAGATCTTGCGCAGAAGTTGGTCGAATCCGTCGGCGAAACCTTCAGCATTGATGGGCAAGCTGTTCATGTCGGTGCAAGCATCGGGATTGCTATTGCACCTGAGGACGGCGACACACCCGAAGGTGTCCTCAGAAACGCTGATACCGCACTTTACAAAGCGAAAACGAGCGGCCGAAGCACCTATTGTTTTTTTGAAGCCGAGATGGATGCGGGGATCCAGAAGAGACGCAGACTTGAAATCGATCTTCGCCAGGCCATCGCAGGCAATGAGTTCGAAATTTTCTATCAGCCCCAGGTGAATACCGAAACCGAAAACGTTGTCGGGTTCGAGGCACTCGTGCGCTGGCATCACCCCGACAGGGGCCTGGTCTCTCCCGCGGAGTTCATTCCCTTAGCGGAGGAAACCGGTCTGATCGTGCCGCTGGGAGAATGGGTCTTGCGGCAGGCATGCAAAGACGCAGCAAACTGGCCGAAGAACATAAAAGTCGCGGTCAATCTTTCCCCGCTACAGTTTAGAAGCCCGTTGCTCATCCACACCGTGGTCTCCGCCCTTGGCGATTCCGGTCTGACGCCATGCCAGCTTGAATTGGAAATCACCGAATCTGTGCTTCTGACTGACAGTGAATCCGCCTTGGCGACTCTGCACCACATCAAGGGGCTCGGCGTGCAGATCGCAATGGACGACTTCGGGACCGGATACTCGTCCTTAAGTTATCTAAGGCTCTTCCCCTTCGACAAGATCAAAATCGATCAATCGTTCATCAGGGAGCTCGGAACTTCGAAGGATTGTGCCGCGATTGTAAAAGCAGTGGTCGATCTCGGATACAGTCTGGGCATAACAACAACTGCGGAAGGCGTCGAGACACCCGACCAGCTCGACCGAGTGAGACGGCACGGGTGTACCGAAATCCAGGGGTATCTGTTTGGAAAGCCTCTTCCGGTCAGCCACGTTCCCGAGGTCTTGGCGAAACGTCCAGCAGCAGTTGCCGGCGTGCAAGACTAGTCAACTCGAGCGGAGCGGTTAGCAAGGGGCGTCTGCGTGACGTCGTTCAAGATGTCACCTGAGGCGTAGCTCACCGAATGCATCGTCACGTTTGCCAAACCGGCATCCGGCGGGTGGATCTTAACAATCAGCTGATTGCCGAAAAGCCGGCTTGCCGCGGGCCTCTTTGCTTCCTCGCTCGTCTAGCGGGTACTCGACGGCCGCCTTGTCATTGGACGGATGAAAAGTCAGTCGGCGATAATAGACTGCTCGCTATCCTCTCGACGATTGGACCGTTCGCTTCACTGGCCGCCCTGACTGCCAGCCACTCATCATCAGTGACGAAAGAAGACCACTTTGCCTCGCGTTCCGCCAAACTTTCCCATTTTAGGAAGTAGGTAAGTTGATTGCTGTCCGGTCCGATCGCGGTGGTCCAGAAACCGGCCGGCTCGATGCCAAGACGCTTCCATATCCCCAGCGTGTGCTCCCGGAAACGCGTAAGCAAATCCGGCAGGCGACCTGGGATGGCCGAGTATACTCTTTGTTCGTAGATCATGTACGCCTCTCAAGCGTGACGAAGTTCACCTGAAAATGTTCCAGAAAGCCGTCGCCTTAGCAACCTTCGTCCACACGAGCTCGGTGGTTCATCGGCATGGTCCGCCTGTCTGCATAAACGACGCAGATGAGCATCGCAGATCCGCGAGCGTGGTTCGCTCGGACACCTGGAGCGCATCGCCAATGGTCGGTTAAGCTCAGAAATCGACGCACCAAGGCCGTGGAGCTACACGGCCTCAACGGTCTGGACTTGCCGCTTACGCTCCCAGGTTGCCTGCCGTTGGTCGACGCCGGCTTGGTCGCCGCGACACTGACCTTTGCAGTACTATCTTCGTCTTCTGCTCTGAGCGTGCGGTTGCGTGGCTGGTGATGTCGATGACTCTACAGCGCATCCTCGTGAGGAGGCCGGTCTGCGCCACGTACTCCGGCGAGACGGTTTCTCGCCCGCCGTTTCGTCACTGCAGACCGACCCGGACCTCACTAGACGACGTCCCGTAATCAGAACTCCTCCCAGTCCGCCGCGCTTGCTGCGGCTGCGGCCGTTCCGCCGCCGAACGCTGACGCAACCTTGCGCGTGAGGTTTCGAACCGGCGACGGTGTCGCAACCATGGCCTTGTGCGTCCCGTGCGGCGCGTCGCTGGCGACAGGCTCATCGATCTTGAACTGGGCGATCAGAGCATTGAGCGCAGCCGCTTCGCGGGCCAGACTGTGGGTCGATGCCGTTGTCTGCTCCACCATGGCAGCGTTCTGTTGCGTGCCCTGATCCATGGTGTTGATCGCAACATTGATCTCCTGGACACTGACGGATTGCTCGCGACACGCCTCGACGATTTCATGGACGAGTTTGTTGACCCGCTTGACCTCTTCGACACTCGCCGCAAGGGACTTGCCGGTGTTGCCGACGAGGGATACGCCCTGCTGGACCTGTTCACCCGATGTCAGGATCAGTCCCTTGATCTCCTTGGCGGCCTGGGCCGAACGCTGGGCGAGCTCGCGAACTTCCTGCGCGACCACCGCGAAGCCCTTGCCGGCCTCGCCGGCCCGAGCTGCTTCGACGCCTGCATTGAGCGCCAGGAGATTTGTCTGGAAAGCTATCTCGTCTATCACGCCGATGATGTTGCTAATCTCGCTCGATGACTGTTCGATGTGCTTCATCGCCGCGACGGCGGCTCCGACAACCTCTCCAGCTTCTTCCACACCCTTGCGGGTACGATCAACGAGCTGGCCCGCCTCTTCGGCCCTCTTGGCGGTGTCCTTGACCGTCGCGGTGATTTCTTCCAGCGCCGCTGCCGTCTCTTCGAGAGAAGACGCCTGTTGCTCGGTCCTGCGTGAAAGATCATCGGCTGCGGACCGGATCTCATTTGCGCCGCCGTCGATGGCGTAGGCGTTGATCTGCACGTCACGCAACGCCGTTTGCAGCTTCATGACAGAATTGTTGAAATCGTAGCGAAGCCCGTCCAGGTTCGCGATGAACGACTGTTCGATGCGATAGGACATGTCGCCATCTGCAAGTCGGCCCAGCCCTTCGGCGAGCGACTCCACGACGAACTGGATGTCTTGGGTTTCTTGTGCCTTCTGTGCTTCGCGAGCAAGACGTTCAACCTCGGACGCCGAGCGATTGGCTTCAGCTTCCTGTTCCATGTTTGTCTTTGCGATTGCATTCTCGCGGAAGACGGAAACCGTTGCAGCCATCTTGCCGATTTCGTCAGCACGATCTGTGCCTGGGATGTCGGCGGCCGTATCGCCGTCAGCCAACCGGCGCATCGCGTCGGTCATGCTGTTTACTGGCGACGCGATGCTGCGTGCGACGAGCCACATGCCGCCGATGCCCGCAAGGGCAATGACGAGAGAGACGACGATCTGCATCATCGTGTCATTGCTGTTGCGCTCAATCAATTCCGCATCGAGATGCTGCGCCTGGGCCATAGCGACGTCCTTCGGCACCTTGATCATGACTGACCACGGTGTCTTTGTGCGGCCGATAACGATCGGAGCGAAAGCTCGAAAGAAGTCAGCGTCGACCACCACATCTGTCTGGCCGGCCTGAATAGTCTGGAGATATCCTGAAACGCCAGGTTCGGCCTGGTCAAAGGTGCTGCCGATCGTCTCGGGCCGTTCGCTCGATGCCACGACAAGGCCCTTGTAACTGACAATCTCGACCGAGGCCTTACCGCCATAGATGGATTTGTTCACCTGTTCGGCTAGCTTCTGTACAAAAGCGAGGTCGAAGTCGGCACCTGCGACGCCCCGAAACGTGCCGTTGACCATGATCGGGACCGACATGGTAGCCAAGTAGACATTCTTGCCTTGAACCACGTAGGGCAACGGATCGAGGATGCTCTCACCATTGCCGTTTTGCGGTCCGATGTACCAACCACCTTTCATGACGCCATTGGGATGGAGATCGTGGCTGTCATATTCGACGAGCGGCTGAATGGCGATCTTGCCGGCGGCGTCCCGCGTCCAGTACGGCAAGAATCGTCCGGTAGCGTCTGAACCCATGTCCCGCCGGTCGCGGAAAGCCGTGTCCTGGCCGTCGAGCATGTTCGGCTCCCAGGCGCTGTAAGTGCCGTTGAAGCCCGGGTTTTCCTTCAGGACGTTGAGCAGAATAGCGTTGAGTTGGGCCCGGCGCGTCACCGTCGGCGTCGCAGTCTCACCCTTCTCGGAGGCGAGCACTTCGAATGTACGAGCCATATCACGAGCCGCATCGAAGGCGCCATCGAGCGTGGAGCGGACAACGCCGGCTTGCGTCGCTGCCAAGGTCTTGAGACTGTCGCGCGTCAATTGATCAGTCAAAGCGCGTGTCTCTTCGCTGACGAAGGAGCGGCTGTTGCCCCCCGAGACGACGCTGAAGCCGACCACTGCGCCGGTTGCGGCGAGAACGCAAATCCCCGAGAGGGCCGCGATTTTTGTTTGTATAGATCGAAACTGCATGTCCTGTACCCCATTTTCGGACCGTAGCCAGCTGTAGGCCGGAATGAGATTCAGCAAGCCGCCGCAATGGTTAACCGGTCCTAACTGGGATTTCCTCCTCCCGAGGAGGTGTTTCAAAAATGAAACAATCGGAAACGGATTCGACAAACGTCCCCTACCTCGGAGGGCGCTCTACCGGCTGGAGAGGATTGGGACTTCTCGTTGATACGCCTTCTAACACGGACGCTTCGTTTGTCCCGGCGGGACAAGGCGACCTACCTGGTCCTTACCTGCAGAACATTGTCGCCGCATCGTCATGGCGGAAATCTTCTACGGTGCTCAGGACCATGTCAGGCACGCGATCACACGTGTGCCGGCAGAATAGAGCTCCGGCAGTCTGGGGTTCTCATAAGATCGACAGTGCTGAGACGGGCTGGCAAGACGACTGGCGGTTCGCTTCAGCGAACTGCCTTGATGCCTTCGAGAATCAGGGTCGTCGCCACGTCGGCATAGTCTTCCCGCGTAATGCGTCCACCGTCGCGGAACCACATGTAGACCCAGTTCATCATGCCGAACAGCGACATGGTGACGGGCATCAGCAGCGGCCGTTCCTTGCTGTCGAGTTCGGGGTTGATTTCGCGAAGCAGGTTGGAGAAGCGGCGGACGATCCGGCGCTCGATCTCGGTTATCCCTGCCTTCTGCTCATCGGAAAGGGCGGAGGTCGCGTTGAGCTGCACCTTGTGCTGGTTGTCGGCGCCACGATAGTTTTCGAGCACCACCCCGACCAACCGGCGCAACCGTTTTTCTGCCTGCTCGTCCGGGGCGTCGGCCGCCTGGATCGCCTGGTCGAGTTCTTCAAGATGGGTGACGATGATCGCGTAGATCAGCGCGTCCTTGCTCGGATAATAGT
This sequence comes from Rhizobium sp., assembly GCA_035299345.1. Lineage (GTDB taxonomy): Bacteria > Pseudomonadota > Alphaproteobacteria > Rhizobiales > Rhizobiaceae > Allorhizobium. Next base: position 2,397 of record DATGWU010000656.1, on the reverse strand, counting down.
GATAGAGCAGAGCCTTGGAGACGCCCGAATGAGTCGCGATCTGGGACATGGAGGCCTTCTCCATGCCCTGTTCGGCAAATACGGCGGCGGCATGGTCCAGAATGCCGCGGCGTTTTTCCTCAAAGTCGGTTGCCCGGGTACGAGCCATGTTTTCGCTTTCCTGCTTGCAGAACATCTGCAAAAGGGGGGCACTTATGCCCCGCCTCATTACAACAATTGTCCTTGAACTGTCACGGGTGGCCGCTCAGCCCTTCGGTCGGTTGTCCACTACACGCTTGGCCTTGCCCTCCGAACGGACGATGGAAGTGGGGTCTCGGACCTCGATCCTGGTGCTGATGCCCACCACGCTCTTGATGTGATGAGCCAGTTCCTTGGCCGACTGTGCACGGGCCGCCGCATCGGTGTGATCGGCCGCGCACTCGACGTGTACCGTCATATTGTCCATCCGCCCGACGCGGGTCAGCTCGATCTGGAAGTGTGGGGCAAGCCCGCCGCATTTCAGGATCTGCTCCTCGATCTGGGTCGGGAAGACGTTGACGCCGCGCAGGATGATCATGTCGTCCGTGCGTCCGGTGATCTTCTCAATGCGCCGCATCGAGCGGGCCGTGCCGGGCAGCAGGCGCGTGAGGTCGCGCGTGCGGTAGCGCACCATGGGCAGGCCTTCCTTGGTGAGTGTCGTGAATACGAGTTCGCCAAGCTCTCCGTCGGGCAGCACTTCGCCTGTCATCGGATCGATGATCTCAGGATAGAAGTGATCTTCCCAGACATGCAGGCCGTCCTTGGTTTCCACACACTCGTTGGCGACGCCCGGCCCCATGACCTCGGAGAGGCCATAGATGTCAACGGCATGCATGTTGAATGCCTGCTCGATTTCCGAGCGCATGGCATTTGTCCAGGGCTCGGCGCCGAAGATGCCGACTTCGATCGAACTTTCGCGCGGGTCTATGCCCTGGCGGCGGAACTCGTCGAGGATAGACAGCATGTAGGACGGCGTCACCATGATGATGCGTGGCTTGAAGTCGTTCATCAACGTGACCTGGCGCTCGGTCATGCCGCCCGAGATCGGTACGACGGTGCAGCCGAGCCGTTCGGCGCCATAGTGCGCGCCAAGGCCCCCGGTGAACAGGCCGTAACCGTAGGCGACGTGCACGATGTCGCCCGGCCGGCCGCCGGAGGCGCGGATCGAGCGGGCGACGACATCGGCCCAGACATCGATGTCATGCTTGGTGTATCCGACGACCGTCGGCTTGCCGGTGGTGCCGGACGAGCCGTGGATGCGCACCAGCTTTTCGCGCGGCACGGCGAACATGCCGAAGGGATAGGTGTCGCGCAGGTCGGTCTTGGTGGTGAAGGGGAACTTCGAAAGATCCGAAAGGGTCTTCAGGTCTTCCGGGTGGACGCCGTGTTCGTCGAAACGCTTCCGATAGAAGGGTGAGTTCTCGTAGCAATGTTTGAGCGAGCGCTTCATCCGGTGAAACTGGAGCGCCGAGATTTCGTCACGCGAGGCGATCTCGATCGGATCCAGATCCTGGGGGCGGGTTACAAAGTCGAGCATGATTTCCTCCCTGGAATGCGCTGGTTCAGGCGGGATCGGGCAGGTGAGTGCCCTTCACCGTCCGCGACAGGCCGCGAAACTCGGCGACGAGGTCGCCACTCTGATTTGAAATGCGAATGTCGTAGATCCCGGACCGGCCCTTGCGCGAAATCTCGCGGGCTTCGGCTATCAACCGGTCGCCTATTCTCCCGGGGCTGATATAGGTGATCGTGCAGTTCTGCGCGACGGTCACCTGATTGTAGCCGTTGCAGGCGAAGGCAAAGGCGCTGTCGGCGAGTGTGAAGATGTAGCCGCCATGGCAATTGCCGTGGCCGTTCGACATGATTTCGGTGATGTCCATCGACAGCGTCGCCTCGCCCGGGGCGATGTGTTCGATGCGCATGCCGAGGTGCTGCGACGCGGTGTCGAGCTTCCACATGGCCTCTGCGCAGGCGTCCGCCATTTGCTGTGCGTCCATGGTCATTTGCCCGAAAACTCCGGCTTGCGCTTTTCGAGGAAGGCGGTAACCCCCTCGGCATAGTCGGCCGTGCGGCCGGCCTCCCGCTGGCAATCGCGCTCCATGTCGAGCTGCTGGTCGAGGCTGTTGGTGGCCGCCGCCTGGATGAGCCGCTTGGTGAGGCCAAGCCCGCGGGTTGCGCCCTCGGCCAGCGACCGGGCGAGCGTTTCCGCTTCCGCCATCAGTTGGTCGTCGTCTACCGCCTTCCAGATCAGACCCCAATCGGCCGCGCGCTCCGCCATCAGCGGTTCGGCGGTCATGGCAAGCGCCTTGGCGCGCGGTTCGCCGAGAATGCGGGCGAGGCTCCAGCTTCCGCCGGCATCGGGGATGAGCCCGATCTTGGAAA
>DATGWU010000655.1:0-2104 GCA_035299345.1 Rhizobium sp. | reverse complement strand
AGGCTGGGCCGCGTTTGCCGCCGCGGCGACAAATGCTGCCGATTCTCCGGCAATGCGCGCGCATCGGCGTGCGCCGACCTTCGCTATCATGGCGGCGTCTTCCTCCCGCCATGATTCCGCAATCACCGTCCCTTTCCGCCAAAATCCTCGCTGCCGTGTTTGGTTTTGCGCTCATGGTCGCCGTTCCCTTGCTGACGGGATACTACGCCGCCCAAGCCCATGCCGCTGACGTGGCGCCGGCGTCGGCCACCGCCCACCGTTGACCGATCAGCGGGCGCCCTCATAGCCAGCGCGGGATCGCGGCGGCACCGCCAAGCTCCCTGCGGCACGCAAGAAGACGTGCGACGGTCCGAAAAAGTGAAGGCCGCGTCGGGGATCGAACCCGAGGGGCTATCATCCCCTGCCATCCGAGCGTGCAGCGCAGCCTAGTGAGATCTTAATGATCTGCCTCAAGTCCGACACGCAACGCGTGCCGATTGTTCGCCATCTGTTGCGACGCCGTGTGCGCCACCGCCCAGCTCACTTGCCTTTCTCGCAATCGCCAATCACCACCCACGCCAAGACCGCCAAAGCCGCGACAAACAACCAGACCGTGAGGTAAAAGGGCATGGGGGTTTGATGCGCAGCACGCCGATCCGTTCAAAAAAAAGACGTAGCCAGCCTAAATATCCTGCCTAGTTCATGGCGGACTACGGTCCGGTATCGCCGCGGATGTGTTCGGCGACGACCAGTAGAGTCCGCCAAAGCCAGAACGCAGCGATCGTCACGGCCGCGACCCAAGCAGCGCAATTGAGGTAAGGATGAGGATGGACAGTGCGAGGCATGGTAACGGCTCGGAAATCGACCGGTAGGGCGCGGTTCCCTCGGCGCTTCCCGATCATCAGACCGGGAGACTCGCGGCATGCCCGCGGGCCCGAAACGAATCCAGCGACGCGAGGTAGCGGAAAATCAATCTTGCGCGCATAACCGGCCGTGCGCCCAATGGCGGTCGATGGCTCTTTCGACCGAACAGGCCCCGGCCGGCCAGCTGAAGCGGCCGCATTTCCACTGGGTTTGGAAACCCGCCGGCCAGCCGAATGCCTCCTGGAGGTGGCAACTTTTCGGCTACTACTGGCGGGAAACGCCGCGTCGGCTGAACCTCGTTTTCTCATTTCGCGGTCTGCTGCTCTGGACCGCCTCCTTGAGCTTTGCCGCCTACCTCATCGGCGCCGCGGTGCTGGTGACGCTCTGGAGCCGCAATCCCTACAACCAAGTAGGCTACCTGGATGTCGTGCTGCCGACGCGTTGGTCCGACCTGCGTGCCCTGCGGGGCAAGGGGATGATCGAGGAAGGGCTCGCGGAAATTAAGGCGAAGCGCTATGCGACCGGGATGCTGTCGCTGATGCGCGGCGTCGCGATGTGCCCGCAGAGCGGCACCGGTCGACTGCAGCTTGCAGGGATCTTCGCGAGTATTGGCCAGGTGCATCGGGCTAAGCAGCTGATGATCGACGGACTTGCCTTTGGACCGCCCTCGCGAGCCTACGGCGAATTTGCGTTCAGGCTAACGTCCTACCTCGAAGATTACGACGCCATGCTGGGCATAGCTGAGGTAATCCAGCTACGGGCCTCCGATCAATTTGCGAGAGAGGCTCTCAAATGGCACGCGCTCGCGCTTGAGAAGCTACACCGTTTCGAAGATTTGAACGCGCTACGCGAGCGAACGAAGCAAAGGGGATTCAACACCGACGTCGAACAATCATGGGCTCGAGCGCAGCTCGCTAGAGGCAATCCTGCTGCAGGGCTCGAGGAGATCCTACACGCACCGAGCCATTTTGGCTTACCGGGGGAGCGCATGCAGCTCCAGTTGGATCTCGCCGTCGCCGCTCGCGATTCGGAGCGGGCACAGGCGACCGTCGCGGAATGGCTGAAAATAGACCCGTATGGCCCCCTCCCTCGGGTCCGAGAAATCGTCGCCTCGATACGGTTGGAGCAAAAGGACACCGCGAAGGAAAAAATCAAAGTATTCTTTCTGCATTATGCGTCTGATCTGCCCGCCGTTGTTCTTCTCTTTCGTTCGCTGGTCGAATTGGAAGATGCCCAGTGGCTGAAGACGGCATACGCTGAG
>DATGWU010000654.1:0-3867 GCA_035299345.1 Rhizobium sp. | reverse complement strand
AGGCGCCGAAAAGATCTGTGCAGGGTATCGAGACCGTTCCTCTCGCGGGCAGCGTCAGGCTCCGCTCGCCGGCAACGACCTGCTGGCGTCCGTCACGCAGGCAGGAAACGGACAGCAGTGCGGTGAGCGGCTGCGGAGCCTCGTTCAGGACATGGACGTCGAGGCCGTTCGTCCCTTCGTCCGTGAACGCGATACTGACGGGACGGAAGGCGCGCTTCAGCGCATACCAGACGGGTTTCGGCTCTCCGGTCGAATCGATCACGCCCCAGCCGGGCCCGGGAAGAAGGTCCTGGAATGTCCAGACCAGCGCGCCATTGCAGGAAGAGCCCGGCCGGCGCCATTCAGCGAACGTCTCGGTGACGATCTCTGCCGTTACCGCCCTTGAGAGGGCGAGATAGGAGGCGGGGTTCTCGCGGCGAAGGCGGGCGGGATCCTGCCCATAGAGCTCGTGCAGGTAGTGGTCGCGGATGTCCTCGAAGTCCCAGGAAGCGCCGCGGTCACGCGGCACGCGCGCCTTCCAGCGCGGGTCGTGAACCGGTGCGACTGGCAGATGGCGGTCGAGGGTTTCTTGTTGCGGCACATGGGCGAAGGCAAGGCATTCGGCGGCGAAGCGTACATTGGCCCGCCGCGCGTCTTCGAGCGGACGGCAATAGGCGCCGACGCCGTAATAGTGCGTTACGCCGGCATTGGGCGAGAACGGCATGGTGCCGCCGCTCGGAGAATTCTCCACATAAGGAACGTCGGGGCGCAGCACCGCGCAGACCCGCGGAAGGATCTCCTCCGTCAGCGGACCTTGCCATGTGCCGGCAGGCAGTCCCATCATCGCTGCCTGTTGATGGATCTCGCTGCCGCCGCAGAGCACCGCAAGCGACGGAGAGCCCTGGACGGAGGCGAGAAACTGTCGCGCCTCGCGTTCCACGTGGGCGACGAAGGCGGGATCGCCCACCGGGTAATCGTAATTGGCGAACATAAAGTCCTGCCAGACCATCAGCCCGAGCCGGTCGCAGAGACGGAAGAAATCCGCCGTCTCGTAAGCCATGGTGCCGCCGATGCGGATCATGTTCATGTTCGCTTCCGCGGCCTTCGCAAGCCATGGCGCGTAGCTCTCCGCGGAGCCCGGCAGGCTGACGACATCGGCGCTGGTCCAGACGGCGCCGCGACAGAAGACACGTTCGCCGTTGACCCTGAGTGCGAAATCCTTGCTGTCGGATGCCCGATCCACCGTGATCCGCCGGAAGCCGACCGGGCCGATCGAGAGCCGGTGTGGACCGCTGACGATTTCGGCGTCGTGCAGGGCCGGCTTGCCGTGCGTGCGCGGCCACCAGGCGGCAATGCCGGGGAGTTCCAGTCGCCCGCGCCTGATCCCGTCGGCTCCAGGGCAAAGCGGAGCCTCGTGTCCGCCGCACGTAATCCGGGCGTCAGCGTCGAGCCCACCGCTTGCGCAGGAGACCTCCAGAATGCCGGTGGCGTCCTCATCGAGATCGGCGGTAATCCGCAGGTCGGAGAGGGTGATGCTGGCGGGGCGTATCAGTTTGACGGGCCGCCACGGGCCGACCGCGTGGATGCTCGGGCACCAGCCGGGCATATGGCCGAGCAGGGTGGTGCGGATGAGCCGCAGACCCTGATGGTCCATCATCTGCGGACGCCAGCGGGCACGGGGACCGCGCCTGTCGAGATGCGGCTGCAGGGCGCGGAAACAGATGGTCAGCTCGTCGGAGCCGGTGATCTCAATGGGCACATCGTGTGCCTCGAACATGCTCTCCGAGGTGAGCACCTGTGCGCCGTTCACGAAGACCTCGGCGATCGTTGCAAGACCTTCGAAGCGCAGGATCGCCGGGCCGCGCGCCTCGCCCGCGAGCGAACGGAAATACCAAGCGTCCTTGCCGTGCAGCGGCTGCCGTGCCGAGGGATCGAAGAGACCTTCGGCCGTCAGCGCCTGTGCCACGGTCCCGGGAACCGGAGCCGAAAGGCGGGCGGCGTGGCCGTCGATCTCGGAGGGGTGCGAATAGCGCCCGCTCTCGGTCAGGAGCAGGGTCCAGCCGCCTTCCAGCGAGCGTTCATCTGCGCCCGGATAGATGCGATCCGCCATCGTTCGGCTCCCTCAGGCAAGCTGCTTGCCCAGTCCTTCCATCAGGCTGTCCCAGGCTTCCGCAGCCGGCGCGAGTGCACCGGCGAGCGGCTCGAACTTGCGTCGGGCAACCGCACGGGCGAGCTGGAACTGGACGGACTTCGCCGTCTCGGAGATCTTCAGCGCCTGCTGGCGTTCGTCTCCGGTCGCTTCCGGCAGCAGCCATTCGAGGTGACTCGCGAGAAGCTCGAAATTTGCACCGACCTGCCGCAGCGTGTTGAAGGCGTATTTGTGGAAGAAGCCGAAGGGGCGTTCCGCGATGGCTTCGACCTGCGTCGGGAAGACTTCGGCGAACGCTGCGATCGGATTGGCAGAGGGCCGGCGGGCGAAATGATGCCGGATCAGTGCGGTTGCGACCTCGCGCGTCGTGCACTCGTCCGTCCGCTTTTCCGGGAATTTGGCGAACTCGGTATAGGGCAGGAACGGCAGTTCCTCGTGCGATGCTTGGCGGTGGAAGAGTCCGTCGAAGTCGTCTCCCTCGACATGGAAGAAGCCGCCGTTATGGAAGTAATCCATGCTGCAGCTCGCCGGGTCGAGGCGGTTGATGGCAACAGTCGTCTTGCCGTGTTCCTGGCGATAGCCGACGCCGCGCGTGTCGGGCATGAAGAAGCTGTCCATCTCGACCAGGCAGAGCCGCCCACGGGCGATCTGCTCGGCGACGTGGGCTTCGGCCGTGTCGAAGATCGCAAGTTCCGTGCAGCGGATACCGTAGAGACCTTCGAGATCCTCCAGCGGCACCTTGAAGAAGGTGAACTGGTCGCCTTCGAAGTCCTGGGTCAAGGTGAAGCCCAGCATCGCCTCGGGCGTGAGCCCGAGCGAAGCCAGCACCTCGATCCAGAGATCGACGTAACAGTTGGTCTCGGGCCACATCCGCTCGCTTGCGTGAAGGGCATGCGGCTTGTAGCCGGTGGGGTCCAGCCCGGGAAAGACGGCAGCCATCGGCAGGTCAGCCCCAGAGTGTCTGGCGTACCGACGCCGGCCACTGTTCGATGTCGAGGCCGTGGTGATGGAAGAGCGCCAATGCTATGCGCTCCAGGCCGAAGCCGACGCAGGCGGTGTGGGCGACCGAACCGTCTTCGAGGTTCAGGCCCCATTTCGTGCCGAAGGCATCCTGATGGTAGTTGAAGCTCATGCACGCGGTCGGGCTGGTCGTCGAGGTGATCGGGATCAGCAGCTCGAACTTGAGGTTCTGGTCGCGCTGATTGTTGGCGAGCATCTTGCCCGCGCGTCCGAAGAAGGGATCGTTGGCGACGTCGATCTCGACCGGCAGCCCGACCTGCTTCATCATTTCCACGCCGCGATCCATCCAGGTCTGGCGGAAGTCGGTGACGTCGGCCTGGGTCCCCATGCGGACGTATTCGCGCATGCGGAACAGCTGCTGGCGTGCAGGGTCGTTGGAGGGTTCATGGCGGAAGCAGTAGGACTGCAGGTCGTAGAGACCGCCGCCGGGCGGCAGGTTGCCGCGCTTGGCGACCGTCGGATAGAGCGGATAGCAGGCCGCCGGCGTCAGCACGATGTCGGTCGCCTTCTGCTCGGCGGTCCAGTCCTCGTCGGCATCCATGCATTTCAGGAGGCTGACATGGTCGAGTTCGTTGCCGCAGAAACTGTGCACCGTTCCGGCGAGCTGCGGAAAACTCCGCATGTAGCCACTCTTCTCGAAATAGGCGCGGTTCATGCCGGGCGGGAAGCGGATCGCTTCAGCACCGTCGGCGCCGCCAAAGCGGTCGATCAGCCGCTCG
>DATGWU010000653.1:0-1605 GCA_035299345.1 Rhizobium sp. | reverse complement strand
CGGGCATCGGTCATGCGGCGTCCTCGTTTTCAGGGCGGCGGCGATCTTGCTGCTGGCGAATAAGGTTCGGCCCTGTCCGCCTTGAAGGGCGGTTGCTAAACATTTGCTATAGCGCCGAAATGTCCAGTCGGCACTTGAATTTCGCGCATGGGATCATTCCGTTTCGGACGCAGAGGCGCCCCGAAGGGACGGTTAGCGGCCGGCGAGTGCGCGCTCGGCCCAATCGGCGAAGTCGGCAATCGCGTCCTCCCGGCCGAACTCGTTCAGCGTCTCGTGGCGCATCTCCTCGTAGATCTGGGTCGTGACGTCGGTGAAGCCGTGGTGTTCGAGCCGACGCCCGAGCCAGGCGATCCCGCGGCCGCCGCGCGTCGCCGGGTCCTTGCCGCCGCCGACGAGGTGGATCGGCAGGCTTTTCGGCAGGCGAGCGAGCATGGCCGGAGCGGGCGCGCGGAAGGTGAGCGCGAAGACGTCGCGCCACATCGAGACGCTCGCCTCGAACCGGCAGAGCGGGTCACGGTCGTATTTCTCGACTTGCGTGCGATCGCGGGAGAGCCAGTCGCTGTCGGACTGCCGGCCGGGAATGGAGCGGCCCCAGGCGCGGAAGGTCGCGAGCGGCAGGATCGCGCTCGGCACGTCCGAGCCCTTCAGCATCTGCTCGGCATAGAGCACCGCCTGGGCGAAGCGGCCGGCGATGCCGGGATTGAAGTTGGAGTTCCAGACGGCGAGCGCCTGAAAATCCTGCGGGTGGGAAACCGCGGCGTTGAGCGCGATCAACCCGCCCATGGAATGGCCGAAGAGAACGACGGGAAGGGCGCCATGCCGGGAGACGGCGAGGTCGCGCATCGCCTTGACGTCGGCGATCACCTTCTCGACGCCACCGGCCGGTGCGAAGCGGCCGAGCGGCGCCCCTTCGGCGATCGTTTCGCCGTGTCCGCGGTGGTCGTGCGCATAGACCGCGAAACCGCGCGCGGCCATCGCCCCGGCGAACCCGCGGTAGCGGCCGGAATGTTCGACGAGGCCGTGATTGACGAGCAGGATCGCACGCGGCGCGCCCTCTGCCGGCGCATGATGGAAGGCGAGCCGGGCGCCGGAGGGTGCGTCGTGAAAATCGGTCGTCTCAAACATCCGGAGTTCCGTTGTTCTGGTTGCGCAATACGTTCGTTATTTCAATCTTAAGTTATTTTTGCTTGATCTTGGGCCATCGCCTGTCCGGAGTTCCGGCGAACCGCGCCTGCCCCACGCGTTTTGCCGGATTTGTTCCTTCGGTGTCAACGAGAGCCGGGCCTTTGCCGGTGAAGGTGGAGAATGGTCGACGCGACGAAATCAGCGGAGATGAACCGTGGGGCGGAAACGTCCGGGCGGATGACGCTTGTCCTGATCGCCTTTGCCGTTGCCGCGCTGCTGACTGCCTTCGATGTCATGGACGGCCGCTTCTACTACCGCGACATCGACGATCTCCTGAGAGCGCAACAGATCCGGACGCTTCTCGACAGCGGACACTGGTACGACCTGACGATCCCGACCATCCGGATGCCGGAGGTCTATGTCTCGCCCTGGTCGCGTCTCGTCGACCTTCCCTACGTCGTCCTGACGCTGTTGATTCAG
>DATGWU010000652.1:0-2334 GCA_035299345.1 Rhizobium sp. | reverse complement strand
GGGCTGGGCGCCCACCTGGATGCTGGGGCACCGGATCTGGGGCAAGCGGCTCGGTATCATCGGCATGGGCCGGATCGGGCAGGCGGTGGCGCGGCGGGCGCAAGCTTTCGGGCTGCAGGTCCATTACCACAACCGCAAGCGCCTTCGCCCCGAGGTCGAGGGCCCGCTTGAGGCGACCTACTGGGAAAGCCTGGACCAGATGCTGGCCCGAATGGACATCCTGTCGATCAATTGCCCGCATACGCCGGCGACCTTTCACCTCTTGAACGCGCGGCGGCTGAAGCTGATGAAACCCTCGGCCGTCGTGGTGAACACCTCACGCGGGGAGGTGGTGGATGAAAACGCCCTGACCCGTGCGCTGCGGGCAGGCGAACTCGCCGGGGCTGGTCTTGACGTCTATGAGCGCGGCACCGACCTCAATCCGCGTCTGCGCGAACTGCCGAACGTCGTCCTTCTTCCGCACATGGGTTCTGCCACGATCGAGGGTCGAATCGAGATGGGCGAGAAGGTGATCATCAACATCAAGACCTTCGCAGATGGCCACCGGCCCCCGGACCAGGTGGTGCCCGGCATGGTCTAGACCACCCGAATCGGGCAACATTGTGCCAATCCTGCAACGCTGCGGGATTGCCGTCCGTGCCGGGTTCGTTAGCTGTTGAAGGCCCTGACACGTCTAAGTAGGTTTTCCCGGTGCCCTGCCAGTTTCGGTGGGAACGAACAAATCTGGAGAACACCATGAAAAAACTCGTTGCTTCGGTGCTGGCGCTCAGCGTCTTCACCTCGGCCGCTATGGCCGGCGGCCCCGTCGTCGTCGTCGAAGAGCCGACCCCTGTCGTTGAAGAGCAGTCGGGCTCCTCGGGCGGCATCCTCCCGCTGCTCCTGGTTGGCATCGCGCTCTGCGTCGCTCTCTGCGGCGGCGATGACGATGATGAGCCGGCTCCGGCTCCGGCTCCGGCCGGCAACTGATCAATCGATCAGCCGACGGCCTGCATAGCGGGCGGTGATCAAAGATAGTGCCGGGACGGATGCATCCGTTCCGGCATTTTTGTTTGTATCCTGTGCCAACGCTCGCCAGGCCGGCCGTCCGGATTGCCACAGACGCGAGCCGAATTGCCACAGATTGGGGATGACGGTGTCCCAGCATAGCGATTCCATTTGTCTGCACCAGATCGAAGGCCTACCATCTATTTCATGGCTGCCGCGTCCATCGGCGCGACCCTTGTCCCATGGAGATGTCATGAAAAACGTCCTTGCGTCTGTACTCGCTGCCTCTGTGCTGCTGTCCGCCTCTCTTGCGCATGCCGGCGGCCCGGTCGTTGTCGTCGAAGAACCCGCCCCCGTCGTTGAAGAGCAGGCCGGATCCTCGGGTGGCATCCTGCCGCTTCTGCTGGTTGGCATCGCCCTTTGCGTCGCGCTGTGCGGCGGCGATGACGATGATGAGGTTCCTGTCGACCCGCAGACCCCGCCCAGCTGATCGTTCTGCATTGATCATCTGACAGAGATGCCGGGACAGAGCTCTGTCCCGGCGTTTCCTCCATTTGGCCTGCAGCACGGACTAGTGGGCCGTCTAGTCACGAGCTCTCCCACTTCTTGCGTCCATTGCGCGGCCGGCACTCTTGCCGGATTGCCACAGATCATCGGTGAACCTGACCTAGGGTCACGATTCCGTTTGTCAGTTTTGGACTCGGTAAATAATGTCGAGGATGCATATGTCGCGCGCCTCGGCGCGACGCTGAGTCTTTTTGGGGGTGAACATGAAGAACCTTCTCGGAACGGTCCTCTCAGCGCTGGTGCTGTCCGCATCAATTGCCCAAGCTGGCGGCCCGGTTGTCGTCGTCGAGGAACCGGTGCCTGTCGTTGAAGAACAGGCAGGCACTTCGGGCGGTATCCTGCCGCTTCTTCTGGTCGGCATCGCGCTGTGCGTCGCGCTCTGCGGCGGCGACGATGATGACGAACCGGCTCCGGCCGCCCAACCAGCCCCCGGCTGATCGAAGCTTTCCCGGCGCGGCGGCTGCTGTCGGGCCGGTCCACCTGCGGGCATGGAAATGTCTGCCAACATATGGGACTTGAAGATGAAGAAGCTCCTTACCTCTACTCTTGCATTGCTGGTCGCCGTTTCGGCCACCACGGCGCATGCCGGTGGCCCGGTGGTCGTGGTCGAAGAGCCGGAAGTCGTGGCAGATGCCCCGGCTTCGGGCGGTATCCTGCCGCTGCTCCTCGTCGGTATCGCCCTTTGCGTCGCGCTTTGCGGCGGCGATGACGATGATCCGGCTCCGGTTCAGCAGCCCGTCGAATGATCTGAGGCTTTCCGGCGCGGCGTCTGCCGCCGTGCCG
>DATGWU010000651.1:0-8658 GCA_035299345.1 Rhizobium sp. | reverse complement strand
TGACCGGGCAGGCGAACTTCTCGGAAAAGAGGATGCGGTTGGGGGCGCCATAGTCGAGCTTCATGCCCGACTGCTGCTCGGGCTCGGCCGGCGGGTCGGCCGGGTCGAGATAGGCGAGGCCCTCGGCGAGCTTCAGCGCGGTCTCGAAGCTGTCGGCGAGGCGCGGCTCGATGCCTTCGCGGACGACGATGCGGTCGACCACGATCTCGATGTCGTGCTTGTACTTCTTGTCGAGCGCCGGCGCCTCGGCGATCTCGTAAAACTGCCCGTCGATCTTCACGCGCTGGAAGCCGCGCTTCATCAGGTCGGCGAGCTCCTTCTTGTACTCGCCCTTGCGGCCGCGGATCATCGGCGCAAGGATATAAAGGCGCGAACCCTCCTCGAAGGCGAGGATGCGGTCGACCATCTGGGAGACCGTCTGGCTCTCGATCGGCAGGCCCGTCGCCGGCGAATAGGGAACGCCGACACGTGCGAAGAGCAGACGCATGTAGTCGTAGATCTCGGTGACCGTGCCGACCGTCGAGCGCGGATTGCGCGAGGTCGTCTTCTGCTCGATCGAGACCGCCGGCGAAAGCCCGTCGATCTGGTCGACATCCGGCTTCTGCATCATCTCGAGGAACTGGCGGGCGTAGGCCGAGAGGCTCTCGACGTAGCGGCGCTGCCCCTCGGCATAAATGGTGTCGAAGGCGAGCGACGACTTGCCCGAACCCGAAAGCCCGGTCATCACGATCAGGCTGTTGCGCGGCAGGTCGAGATCGATGCCCTTCAGGTTGTGCTCGCGGGCGCCGCGGATGGAAATGGTCTTCAGTTCACTCATGGACAAGGCTCGCTTGGAGAAGGACAGTCCTTATTTAGTCATCGCTGTGCCTCTGTCGAGGCGCAACAGGACGTCACGGGTCACATTTCGAGTCGGTTGACAGGATCATAGACAATCAATAGAACAAATAAAGAACATTTTTCGCTGTGGATTAACGGTTAAGACTTTCCATCGGAACCGACGATTGGTTTAAGGTGGCGGAAATCGACAAATGCGGGTGCGGCCGGTCCGGCGCCCTCTGTTTCCAAGGTGTGTGTTATGGCTGGTAGCGTGAACAAGGTAATTCTGATCGGGAATCTCGGTGCGGATCCGGAAATCCGCCGGACCCAGGACGGCCGTCCGATCGCCAACCTGCGCATTGCGACGTCCGAATCCTGGCGCGACCGCAACACCGGCGAGCGCAAGGAAAAGACCGAGTGGCATACCGTGGTGATCTTCAACGAAGGTCTCTGCAAGGTCGCCGAACAGTATCTGAAGAAGGGCTCCACGGTCTACATCGAAGGCCAGCTGCAGACCCGCAAGTGGCAGGACCAGAGCGGCAACGACCGCTATTCGACCGAAGTCGTCCTGCAGGGCTTCAATTCCAACCTGACCATGCTCGGCGGTCGCGGCGAGGGCGGTGGCGCCTCGCGCGGCGGCAATGATTTCGGCGGCGGCTACGGCGACGATTTCAACCAGCCGTCCCGTGCGCCGGCCCGCACCGGCAACCAGGCCGGCGGCGGCGGCAACTTCTCGCGCGATCTCGACGACGACATCCCGTTCTGATTCCGGGACCATCGGCCAGCCGGCGCGCGCCATATCTTCTCGTTGATCCGAAAGGGGGCTTTCGATGGCAGAGACGAAGACGGACACCGGACCCGCGACCTGGCGCATCGTACTCGCGGCACTGCTCGATTTCTTCACCGCCTTTTTCGTGTTCGGCTTTCTGGTCGCCTCGGTGACCGGCGGCCGCACGGAGGGCGGTTTCCAGTTGAACGGCCTGCCGGCCTTCGTGCTGTTCGCGCTGATCGTCGCCTATTTCGTCGTGTTCAACCGCTATCTCGGCGGGACGATCTGGAAACGCATCCTGAAGGCGCAGCGCTGACCTGAGCTGAGCGGCGATTTTGCCGTGGGGCGCCCTGCCGTCAGGCGAAGGCCGATTTCACACCGTCGACGACGAACTGCACCGAAAGCGCAGAAAGCAGCACGCCGAGAAGCCGGGTCAGCAGGGCCCGGCCGGTGACGCCGAGGAAGCGGTTGAGGCCTTCCGCCAGCATCAGCGCCAGGAAGACGAGCGCCATACAGACGGCGATGACCCCGATCAGTCCGGCCCGGCCGGCGATGCCGTCCATCGTGCCGGCGATCAGCACGGTCGCCGAGATCGCGCCGGGCCCGGCGATCAGCGGGATTGCCAGCGGGAAGACGGCGAGATGGTGGATGTGGTCGCGAGTGATGGCGTCGTCCTTGGTCTTTTCCTTCCGCTCGTTGCGCTTTTCGAAAATCATCTCGAAGGCGATCGCAAACAGCATCAGGCCGCCGGCGATCCGGAAGGAGCCCATCGAGATACCGAGAACGCCGAGGATGCCAGAGCCGAAGACGGCGAAAACGGCAAGGATTCCAAAGGCGATGAGGGAACCGCGGACGGCGACCTGGCGGCGCTGGGCTCCAGTCATGCCCTGGGTGAGGCCGAGAAAGAGTGGCGCGAGGCCCGGCGGGTCGAGTGTCACCAGCAGTGTGGTGAATGCCGTTATCATCGCGTCGGTCGTTGCCATTTCAGCTCCCATCGGGTCCCGTTCAGCAAAGAGTAGCATCAACCTTTGCAATTTTGTCTAGGTATTTGATCGTCCTGCCTTTCCAGCGCCGCAAAAGCTGTTCAAAACCTGCTGCGAAATTGGCGCTGGGGCGCCCTTTCGGCTATAAGCTAGACAGTGATTCCGAACAGAGATCGTGACCAGATTTGACTGAGCAAAGCACTCCCGGCGGCGGCAAGTCCCCGTCCGACATCGAGCCGATTTCCATCATTGAGGAAATGCAGCGGTCGTATCTCGACTACGCCATGAGCGTCATCGTCAGCCGCGCGCTCCCCGACGTCCGCGACGGCCTGAAGCCCGTGCATCGCCGCATTCTCTACGGCATGTCCGAGCTCGGCATCGACTGGAACAAGAAATACGTCAAGTGCGCCCGCGTAACGGGTGACGTCATGGGTAAGTATCACCCCCATGGCAACGCCGCGATTTATGACGCGCTGGCGCGCATGGCCCAGAACTGGTCGCTGCGCCTGCCGCTCATCGACGGCCAGGGCAATTTCGGTTCGATCGACGGCGACCCGCCGGCGGCCGAACGTTATACCGAGTGCCGTCTGCAGAAGGCCGCCCATTCGCTGCTCGACGACCTCGACAAGGAGACGGTCGACTTCCGCGACAACTACGACGGCACGCTCGCCGAGCCGGTCGTCGTTCCGGCGAAGTTTCCGAACCTCCTCGTCAACGGCGCCGGCGGCATCGCCGTCGGCATGGCGACCAATATTCCGCCGCACAATCTCGGTGAAGTCATCGATGGCTGCATCGCCCTCATCGACAATCCAGCGATCGATCTGCCCGAACTCATGCAGATCATTCCAGGCCCGGACTTCCCGACCGGCGCGATGATCCTCGGACGCTCGGGTATCAAGTCGGCCTATGAGACCGGCCGTGGCTCGGTCATCATGCGCGGTGTCGCCAGGGTCGAACCGATGCGCGGCGACCGCGAGCAGATCATCATCACCGAGGTTCCCTATCAGGTGAACAAGGCGACGATGATCGAGAAGATGGCCGAACTGGTGCGCGAGAAGCGCATCGAGGGCATCTCCGACCTGCGCGACGAGTCCGACCGCGAAGGCTATCGCGTCGTCATCGAACTGAAGCGCGATGCCAATGCCGACGTCATTTTGAACCAGCTCTACCGCTACACGCCGCTGCAGACCTCCTTCGGCTGCAACATGGTGGCGCTGAACGGCGGCAAGCCGGAGCAGATGGCGCTCCTCGACATGCTGCGGGCCTTCGTCTCCTTCCGCGAGGAGGTCGTCAGCCGGCGAACGAAATACCTGCTGCGCAAGGCGCGCGAACGCGCGCACGTCTTGGTCGGTCTCGCGATCGCCGTCGCCAATATCGACGAAGTCATCAACCTCATCCGCCGCGCCCCAGATCCGCAGACGGCTCGCGAACAGCTGATGGAGCGCCGCTGGCCGGCGCACGACGTTGAGGCGTTGATCCGGCTGATCGACGATCCGCGCCACCGGATCAACGAGGACCTGACCTACAACCTGTCGGAAGAGCAGGCCCGTGCGATCCTCGAACTGCGCCTGGCGCGCCTCACCGCTCTCGGCCGCGACGAGATCGACGAGGAACTGAACAAGATCGGCGCCGAAATCGCCGATTACCTCGCAATCCTCTCCTCGCGCCTGCGCATCCAGGAGATCGTCAAGACCGAACTCGCCGCCGTTCGCGACGAATTCGGCACGCCCCGCCGCACCGAGATCGTCGAGGGCGGTCCGGACATGGACGACGAGGACCTGATCGCTCGTGAGGACATGGTCGTTACCGTCAGCCATGCCGGCTACATCAAGCGCGTGCCGCTTGCGACCTACCGCGCCCAGCGGCGCGGCGGCAAGGGCCGCTCCGGCATGGCCATGAAGGACGAGGATTTCGCGACCCGCCTCTTCGTCGCCAATACCCACACGCCGGTTCTGTTCTTCTCCTCCCGCGGCATCGTCTACAAGGAGAAGGTCTGGCGTCTGCCGATCGGCACGCCGACCTCGCGCGGCAAGGCGCTCATCAACATGCTGCCGCTGGAACCCGGCGAACGCATCACCACCATCATGCCGCTGCCGGAAGACGAGACGACCTGGGAAAACCTCGACGTCATGTTCTCGACGACCCGCGGAACGGTGCGCCGCAACAAGCTTTCGGACTTCGTCCAGGTCAACCGCAACGGCAAGATCGCGATGAAGCTGGACGAAGAGGGTGACGAGATTCTCTCCGTTGAGACCTGTACCGATCGCGACGACGTGCTGCTCACCACCGCGCTCGGTCAGGCGATCCGCTTCTCGGTCGACGAGGTTCGCGTCTTCGCCGGCCGCAACTCGATCGGCGTGCGCGGTATCACGCTCGCCGACGGAGACCGGCTGATCTCGATGACCATCCTCGGTCATGTCGATGCCGACGCCGCCCAGCGCGCCGCCTATCTCAAGCGCTCGGCCGCCGAACGGCGCGCCAGCGGCGTGGACGAAGAGGACATCGCGCTCGTCGGTGAGGAGGTGGGCGAACTCGCCGATCTCTCCGAAGAGCTCTACCAGGAGCTCAGGGCCCGCGAGCAGTTCGTGCTCACGGTCTCGGAGAAGGGCTTCGGCAAGCGTTCGTCCTCCTACGACTTCCGTACCTCGGGCCGTGGCGGCAAGGGCATCCGCGCCACCGACACCTCGAAGACGGCGGAGATCGGCGAACTGGTCGCCGCCTTCCCGGTCGAGGAAAACGATCAGTTGATGCTCGTCTCCGATGGCGGCCAGCTGATCCGCGTGCCGGTCGACGGCATCCGTATCGCAAGCCGCGCCACCAAGGGCGTCACGATCTTCTCCACCGCCAAGGACGAAAAGGTCGTCTCGGTCGAGCGGATCAGCGAGCCCGAAGGCGACGCGGATGTCGAGAGTGTCGCGGACGAGGTTCCCGGCGAGGGCCAGGGCGACGCCGAGTAAGGAATGACGATTGGCCGTCGGAGCGATCCGGCGGCTCTTTCTCTCAATCATTCTGTCACTTCAGACGCAAGTGGACATGAAAAGAGCCTCGCGCCGGGAGCGGCGGAGGCTCGAATTTCTGATCGGAAGCCCGTGGGGCGAGACGCCCTTGGTGGCCGCAGGTGTGGATCCCCGCGGCGAGCGTCGACCCCTGGAGGTCTGGGCGCGCCGGCAGCAGCTAGAAGGCCTTGTGCCTTTCCATCAGCAGCTTGTAATCCTCGCTCTCGCGCCGCAGCGCCGAAATGGTCGAGGTCACCGAGGCGACGAACATTCCGCAAATCAGGGCTGCGAGTACGGTGAGTGTCGTGAACATCTACATCCTCCTCGTCAAATTATCCCGCTGCGGCTGCACCTGAAGTGAAAGATCAGTGCCCGAAGGTATGGTAGCTCGCCGTCATCGGCGGCCCATAAAACTTGGCGTCGTTCTTCTCGTTCATGTAGAACGTGACGGAGGTCGCAAGCATTGCCGTCATGGTCGCCATCCAAACCAAGTTGATAAGGGTCACTTTATCAGGCATGGTCTTTGTCCTTTCTGGTATTGCCGCATTGCGCAAAGAATGTTCTGCCCATGGCATTGTTCCTCTGCATTGTGAAAATCTGATATCAAGGTCAGCCTGAAGCCCGCCTTAATGGCTTGTTCATCTGGCGTTCATCTTTCTGCCCGGCCTTGTGCGATGCAGCATCGGTCGCAGGCGATACTCCAAAAGTGACGGGCAGGGAAGTGGGGTACCCGCGCGAAATGCCCCGCTTGGACGGCGTTTCGGCCGTTTCGCTGACCTTCTTTGGTCTGTGTCGGGCCGGGCCCCAGCCGGCCAAGTCCCTTGCGATTTCCGGCCGTCCGTGACAAAAGGCTCCAAACAAAGAATCCGGGACGCCATGACCATCGCCTTCTATCCAGGATCATTCGATCCCATGACCAACGGGCATCTGGACGTCCTCGTTCAGTCCCTGAATGTCGTGTCGAAGGTGATCGTCGGCATCGGCATTCATCCCGGCAAGGCGCCGATGTTCAGCTATGACGAGCGGGCGGAACTGATCCGCCTCTCGCTCGCCGAAGCGATGCCTGACCGGGTGGGCGACATCTCCGTCGTTTCCTTCGACAATCTCGCCGTCGATGCGGCCCGCCGCCACGGGGCGAAGCTTCTCGTGCGCGGGCTCCGCGACGGCACCGATCTCGACTACGAGATGCAGATGGCCGGCATGAACTACCAGATGGCGCCGGACCTGCAGACGATCTTCCTGCCGGCCGGTACCGCCTCGCGGCCCATAACGGCCACATTGGTCCGTCAGATCGCGTCCATGGGCGGAGACGTCAGCGCCTTCGTGCCGGCCTCGGTCCTCACGGCCCTCAAATCCAGGCTCAAGTCCTGACCTGTTAGCGAAACACTACGGAGCCACCATGAAGCTGCTTCATCTTGCCTTTGCCGCAACGCTCGCGGTCGCCGGACTTTTCGGCACGGCCAACGCGCAGTCGAACGAAAATATCCTCACGATCCAGTTGAAGGACGGACCGGTTGTCATTGAATTGCTTCCGCAAGTCGCGCCGAAGCATGTCGAGCGCATGAAAGAGCTCGCCGGCAAGGGCGAGTATGACAACGTCGCCTTCCACCGGGTGATCGACGGCTTCATGGCACAGACCGGCGACGTGGAATTCGGCGATCTCAAGGACGGCTATGATCCTGCCCGCGCCGGCACCGGCGGCTCCAAGCTGCCCGACCTTCCGGCTGAATTCTCCAATATCCCGTTCGAGCGCGGCACGATCGGCATGGCGCGCGCCCAAGATCCGAACTCGGCGAATTCGCAGTTCTTCATCATGTTCGCCGACGGCGGCTTCCTCAACGGCCAGTACACGGTCGTCGGCAAGGTCGTGGCCGGCATGGAATATGTCGACAAGATCAAGCGCGGCGAGGGCGCCAACGGCGAAGTCAGCGATCCCGACGCGATGCTCAAGGTCACGGTCGGCAGGTAATCTTAAAACGGGCATCCGTGCCCCCGAGAGGAGTAAGTCTATGGCCGAGATCAAGGATCCGGAAAACACCATCATCATGGAAACGACGAAGGGCAAGGTCGTGATCGCGCTCAAGCCCGACGTCGCGCCCGGCCACGTCGCCCGCGTCAAGGAACTGACGCGGGAAGGGGCCTATGACGGCGTCGTCTTCCACCGCGTGATCGAGGACTTCATGGCGCAGACCGGCGACGTGCAGTACGGCAAGCAGGGCGGCGCAAGCTTCAATCCGGCGCGCGCCGGCATGGGCGGCTCCGACAAGCCGGACCTCAAGGCCGAGTTTTCCGCGACCCCGCACGTGCGCGGTACCTGCTCGATGGCCCGCTCGCAGAACCCGAACTCCGCCAACTCGCAGTTCTTCATCTGCTTCACCGATGCCCCCTGGCTCAACAAGCAGTATTCGGTCTGGGGCGAAGTCGTCGAAGGCATGGAGATCATCGATCAGATCAAGCGCGGCGAACCGGTGCGCGATCCGGACTCGATCGTCTCGATGAAGGTCGCAGCCGACGCCTGAGCGAGAGCCGCTTTCCGAGCCCGCCCGGCGTTTATGACGCCCGGGCGGGTTTCGCGTTTTCCAGAAGCCGAGACACCATGCGCGTAGACCTTTTCGATTTCGACCTGCCGGAGGAGCGTATCGCGCTGAGGCCCGTGAGCCCGCGCGACAGCGCCCGCATGCTCGTCGTCAGGCCGGATGGCGAGCCGGTGCTCGAAGATCGCCACGTCTTCGACCTGCCGTCCTTCCTGTCACCCGGCGACGCCCTCGTCTTCAACGATACCAAGGTCATCCCGGCCCAGCTCGAAGGCAAGCGGCTGCGCGAAGGCGGGCAGGAGACACCGGTCTCGGCCACCCTCCACATGCGGATCGGCCCGGAACGCTGGAAGGCGTTTGCCCGTCCCGGCAAGCGCATCAAGGTCGGCGACCGCATCGAATTCGGCCATTCTGGCAATGCCTGCCTGCTCGGAACCCTCGGCGCCGTCGTCGAGGAGAAGGGCGAGGCGGGCGAGGTGACGCTGCGTTTTGATTTTTCCGGACCGGCGCTGGACGAAGCGATCATGGCCGTCGGGCACATCCCGCTGCCGCCCTATATC
>DATGWU010000650.1:0-3471 GCA_035299345.1 Rhizobium sp. | reverse complement strand
GGAAGGTCGTCGCGACCGTCAGCACGAATTTCAAGAACGAAAGGGCAAGGGCCGAGGCGCTCGCCCTTGTACGTCGCGCCTCGGTTCTGTTTTCCATTGCGGCCAAGGCCGTTTATTCCTTGGAGATCGGGTAGACGAAGTTGGTGTCGAAACTCGGGCCGAGCTTGAAGCCTTTCAACTTGTCCGAATAACCGGCGACCTCGATCTGCTGGAAGACCATCACGAAGGGACCGCGGGCGAGAACTTCCTTCTGCAGCTCTTCATAGACGGCAGCGCGCTTGGCGGAATCTTTCTCGAGGAGAGCGGCCTGCGTCTTGGCGGAAAGATCCTTCGGGTCCCAGGCGTTGCGCCATGCCAGCGTCTTGTTCTTGCCTTCGTCGGAATTGTCCGGGTTGAAGGTGAAGGTCTCGGCGTTCGAATTCGGGTCGAAGTAGTCCGAACCCCACTGGCCGATATAGATGTCGTGCTGGCGGGCGCGATACTTGGTCAGCGTCTGCTTTCCGTCGCCCGGAATGATCTCAAGCTTGATGCCCGCCTGCGCCAGCGTCTGCTGGACGTTTTCGGCTATCCCGGTTACCGGCTGCGTGTTGCGCACGTCCATGGTGACAGTGAAGCCATCCGGCACGCCGGCCTTGGCGAGCAGTTCCTTGGCCTTGGCGACGTCGAGCTTGTAGGGCTTGTCGTCGAGCGCGCCGAGTTGGCCGGCCGGCAGGAAAGTCTGGTGGATGGCTCCGATCCCCTTGATAAGCGTCTCGCCGATCGCGTCATAGTCGACCAGATACTTGAAGGCCTCGATGACCTCGGGCTTGGCCAGCGTCTCGTTCTTCTGGTTGAGGCTGAAGTAATAGAGCGTGCCCTTCGGTGCCGACGTGGTGGCAATGCCTTGCTTCTTGGAAACGGCGTCGAAATCACCCGGTTCGAGGTTGCGCGCGATGTCGATGTCACCGTTCTCGAGCGCGAGGCGCTGGCCGGCGCTTTCCTTCATGTGACGATAGATGACGCGGGCAAGCGGCGGCTTCTCGCCGAAATAGTTGTCGTTGCGCTCCATGACGACGACTTCGTTGGCACGCCATTCGCGCACCTTGAACGCACCGGAGCCGGCATAGCCGGTCTTCAGGAACTCGTTGCCGAAATCGGTGTCGTACTTATATTCGTCCGTCGGCGTCATCGCCTTGGCGTGTTCCATCACCACCTTCTTGTCGACGATGGAAGCGACGGTAGAGGTCAACACGTTGAGGACGAAGCTCGGCGCATAGGCCTTGTCGACGGTCAGCACGAAGGTGGTTTCGTCGGCGGCCTTCGCCTTTTCGGTGACGTTGTCGCCGGTGAGCCCGAACTGGGTCAGCAGGAAGGCCGGCGACTTGTCGAGCTTGACGGCACGCTCGAAGGAGAAGGCGACATCGTCCGCAGTGACCGGGTTACCGGAAGCGAATTTCACTCCCGGCTTCAGCTTGAAAGTATAGGTGAGGCCGTCATCGGAGATCGTCCAGCTGTCGGCGAGCTCCCCGACAACCTTGGAGGTATCATCAAGGTCGAGATTGACCAGCTTGCTGTAGCTGTTGGCGGTGACTTCCGCCGTCGAGATCTCGAAGGCCTCGCCCGGATCGAGCGTGATGATGTCGTCGATGGCCCAGCCTTCGACCAGCGTATCCGCCGGCGTCGCGGCGAAAGCCTGCGGCGCACCGGCCAGAAGTAGGGCGAGAGCGGCAGTGGTCGTCATTACACGCATGCGCTTGTTCAGCATTCCGGACATGTCTGTTCCCCTGTTTTCTGTGCTTTGCCTACCAAAGCTTCCCACCTATTCGTGCCAGGCGGAAGCCAATATTCTCAACCAGTTCTCCCGGCATATCTTGGACAATTCCTCGTCACCGTAACCGGCGCCCCTGAGGGCCGCAACGAGTTTCTGGGTGCCTCCCGCGTCGCCGATCTCGGCCGGAATCGTCGCACCGTCGTAATCCGACCCGAGCGCGACGCAATCGATACCCATCCGCTCGACGAGATAGTCGACGTGCCGCACCATGTCGGAGAGCGGCGTCTCGGCGTCGTCGCGCCCGTCGGCCCGCAGCATGGTGACGGCATAGTTCAGCCCGACAAGGCCGCCGCTCTCCTTAATCGCATCGAGCTGGCGGTCGGTGAGATTGCGGGCGACCGGCGTCAGCGCATGGGCGTTGGAGTGGCTGGCGACGAGCGGCTGGTCGGTCGTCTTCGCCACGTCCCAGAACCCCTGCTCGGTGATGTGGGCAAGATCGATCAGGATTCCCAGGCGATTGCAGGTGCGCACGAGCTCGAAACCGGCGTCGGTGAGCCCCGGACCGGTGTCCGGTGTCATCGGGTAGGCGAAGGGCACGCCGTGGCCGAAGATGTTGTTGCGGCTCCAGACGGGGCCGAGCGAACGCAGCCCCGCCGCGTAGAAAACGTCGAGGGCAGCGAGGTCCTCGCCGATCGCCTCACAACCCTCCATGTGCATGACGGCGGCGAAGATCCCCGCGTCGAGGGCGGCACGGATCTCGGCCGTCGAGCGGCAGAGCCGCCAGGCGCCCACACGATCGAGATTGACAGCGATCGAGGCCATGGCGAGCGCCACGTCGAGCGAGGGCGCCCGCTCCAACGGTTCCGCAAGCGGCGTCGCGTAGTGACCGTTGGCGTCCGGCGCCTTCAGCGCGAAATCGGAGGCGTTGGGAATGAAGATCGCGCAGAGCCCGCCGGCCAGCCCGCCGACCCTGGCGCGCGGGCCATCGATATGCCCGTGGCTGGCACCGCCGACAAATTCCGCGATCGGGTCCGTTCCGGCCGCCTTAGCCCTCCATAGTCTCAAGAGGACATCGTTGTGACCGTCGAACACCAGTTCCATGAAGCAAAATTCCCATTGGAAAGCAAAGCGATGGCAAGGCTGCCGCGTAGACGGGCGACCGCCTGTCGCCGGAGTGCGACAGATCTCTCCGGCGCGGTGGTTCGGATCGTAGGACCAAATCCGGCGACGGTTCAAGCCCCAAAATCACCGCGCGAACAGATGGATCGATCGTCGCATCGATCGGTCGTGAGCTTTGCGGCACAGGTGTTTGCGGCAAATATCGACGGACCCGACGAAGCGTACCACAGGGACCTCTCCCGGTCTTGACGGACGAAGCATCAGGTGGTCTGACAATGCCACACCAACGATGGAGACCTCGACATGACGCTTCTCGACGGCAAACGCACACTTGTGACGGCAGCGGGCCAGGGGATTGGCCGAGCGAGTGCGCTGGCCTTTGCGCGGGCGGGTGCAAGCGTGGTCGCGACCGACATCAACGGGGAGGCGCTCGAGAGCCTCGCCGCAGAGGCGAAGGCCGAAGGGCTCGCCGTCGAGACCCGCGTGCTCGACGTCCTGAAGGATGCGGCGGTCTCAGACGTCGTTGCTGAAACCGGTCCCTTCGACGTGCTCTTCAACTGCGCCGGCTTCGTCCATTCCGGCACCGTGCTCGACATGGCCGA
>DATGWU010000649.1:0-3821 GCA_035299345.1 Rhizobium sp. | reverse complement strand
GAAGGAGGCGCTCGACACCCGCCGGGTGTATCTGCGCGACATCAACTGGCTCGGCGACAGGACGCTTCGCGAAGAAGCCGCCGACGGCTTCGCCTGCTTCGCCAAGGTCCGCTCGACCCGCCCGCCGGCACCGGCGGTGTTGCACGCCGACGACAAGGGCGTCTATGTCGACCTCGAAATCGGCGAGGCCGGCATCGCCCCGGGCCAGGCCTGCGTGCTCTATTCGGCTCCAGGTCCCGACGCCCGCGTCTATGGCGGCGGCTTCATCGAACGCTCCGAACGCTCGGCCCCGGCGGAGGCTTCGCTGAAGGCGCTGCTTTCGGCACCGGCCGCCGCCTGAGGGCGAAAGCGCCGGAAAAAGCCGCACCGGATGGCCCCGAGAGAGCGCCGGCGGACGAGATTGCAAAAGCGCCTCAAAAAGACGATGGGGCGCTTGACACCAACGGGAGCGGCACCTTATAAGCCGCTCATCCTGACGCCGGGGTGGTCGAAACGACCTCTTCACGGTGCCTGTGGCGGGGTAGCTCAGGTGGTTAGAGCAGCGGAATCATAATCCGCGTGTCGGGGGTTCAAGTCCCTCTCCCGCTACCAGTTTTCCTTTATTTTCAAAGAGTTACCTTATCGTCATCGCCCGCCGGCGGCATGGCCGCCGGGCACGACGATGCGTTCACGCGCGGTTTCCCGCCGCGGCATCCGGCATTTCGGTTTCCTTTCTAAGCGCATCGTGCGACTTCCTCTTCGGGAGGTTCAGCCGGTCCGCTATCACGCCCTTCACGATAAGCTCGACCTGACCGCGTTCCTCGCAAGGATGGACCTCGATGGCGGTCACGAGGGAACGGATTTCATAGGCAGCAATCTGCATCGGGTCACCTGACTGCAGCCCGAGCTGTAACTCTTCGATCTTGGTGCGATAGGCGTCGATCGATGCGGGTCGAACCTCTACCGCTCTTGTGGACGCACGCAGGAAGTCGAGACTGGCGACCAACCGTGCCTTCTCCGATTCGAGTGCTTCGCCGCGCCCTGTCCTGCGTGCCATAGATACGGTGACCGGTCCTCGTGCGGACATAGGTGTATCAGGCCATCCCGACCTCGAGGCGGCCAAATCTGGCCGCCCCCGTCGGGGTCAGTAGATCGTCAAGGCTGGGACGAAACTGACAGCCAATAGAAGCAGCATCGCCATCATGAAGAACGGCACCAGCTCTCTCGTTGTCTCCCCAAGGGGTGCCTTGGCAATCGAGGAGGAGATGAACAAAGTGGTCCCGATCGGCGGCGTATAGAGGCCGATCCCGAGATTGATCACCATCATCAGGCCCAACTGCACGCGATCCAGTCCGACCGCATCCGCGAGCGCACGAAGATCGGGCCGAGCAGGAGAATGGCCGGCGGCATGTCGAGCGGCATTCCCACGATCAGCATGATGATGTTCATCATCAGGATGATCGCAACCGGACTGGAAATGTTCGAGGCCACCCAGTCCGCCATATGCTGCGGCGCCTGGTCGAAGGTCAGCACCCAGCCAACTGCCGCGCTGCCCATGATGACGAGCATGACAACCCCGGTTCCCACCCCGGCCTCCACCACATTGTCGCAGAATCGCTTCCAGGTCAGGTCGCGATAGAAGAGCAGGCTGAGCAGCAGCGAATAGACGACCGAGAGCACGGCCACTTCCGTCGGTGTGGCGAAGCCGAATCGAAGGAGCAGGATGATCAGGATCGGCAAGAGGATGGCCGGGAAGCTCTTCATGGCGAGCATCACCAATTCTCGTGCCTGGAGGCGAACGTCTTCGGTCGGGTACTGCCGGCGAACAGAGACGAACCAGCAGACCAGGACGAAACTCGCCGCCATGATCAAGCCCGGCAGGATGCCGGCGATGAACAGGTTCCCGACGCTGACGCCGCTGACTAGTGCATAAAGGATCATCGGGATCGAGGGCGGGATCAAGACGTCGATCACTGATGACGTCGCATTGTTGGCCGCACAAAGTGCCGGCGGATAGCCATGCTTCTTCTGCCAGGGGATGAGCACGGAACCCAGCGCGCTCGCATTGGCGACGGCCGAACCCGAGACCCCGCCAAAGACGACGGAGGAGACGACCGTGGTCGACAGTGGGCCGCCACGCCAGCGCTGCATGGCCTTGGAGGCGAGTTCCAGCAGTTGACGTCCGAGTTCTCCCCCCAGCATCAATGTTCCGGCCAGCATGAAGAATGGCAAAGCCAGCATGGGAAAGGACTGGGTCTGGTCGTAGACCTGCTGCGCCACGATAGACAGCGGAATAAACCCGTTGAACAGCACGGCGATGCCTGCGGCGATGATCAGCGCGTAACCGACCGGAACCGCCAGGACCATCAGGATACAGAAGGCGGCGATCATGATGAGGGTCATAGCGGAGCCTCCTCAATCTTGAGTTCGATCCGGTGCTCCCAGCCGAGGCGGAAGACACGTGTCGTGGCGGCAACCGTCACCAGGGCGACAAGCAGGGCGCCGATGGCCAGCGCGTAATATCCGACGCTGTTCGGGATGCCGAGAACGGGACTGCTCTCGGCGCTGGCGATCTCGGCTACGAGGATCGCCTGATAGGCAAGGATGAGGAATGAAACGACACTGATGGCTCCTGCCAGGGCAAAGGCGCCAAGCCGGGCGGATCCGGTCAGCTTGTCATAGAGCCACTCGACGGCCATGTGGCCGCCCATATGCGCCGCCAGCACGATCCCGGACAGGATGAACCAGGGAAAGATCAGCATCGGCAGTTCCTGCGCGAAGGAAAAGCCGCCGCTGCTGAGGGCATAACGCGCCGCTACGTTCGCGGTGGTGACGACGGTGAGCGCGATACCGCTGGCGATGACCACGAAGCGAGCGAACTTCGCGATCAACAGGGCCAGAATATCGATCGATCTCAGTAGAACAAGCATGGGAAGGCTCCGCCCTGGCTGGATCATCAGCCGCGCGCGGCAGCTTCGATCTGCTTGACGAAGTCGCCGAACGGCTTCTGTTTCCAGCTTTCGGCCACCGTGGCCGTCGCTTTGACGAAAGCGTCGCGATCGACGTCCGCAACCTCGATGGCCGAGTTCTTCTTGAACGACTCCAGCACTTCGGCAGACTTCTCGATCGACAACTTGCGTTGCAGTTCTCCGGCCTCCTTGGCGGCTGCCCGGACGGCCTCGAGATCGGCTCCCAGACGCGCTTCGGCGATCTTCGACATCAGGAATGGCGTCGATTCCCACTTGTGCGCGGTCAGGCTGACGAAGCGGTTGACCTCGAACAGCTTCGAACTCTCGATGTTGGCAAGCGGGTTCTCCTGGCCGTCGACGACGCCCTGCTGCAGCGCGATGTAGAGTTCGCCGAAAGCAATCTGTTCGGTGCTCGCGCCGAGCGACTGGAAGATGTCGATGGTCATCGGATCGGCCGGCGTGCGGATCTTCAGCCCTTTGACCTCGTCGGGCGTCGTCACCTTGCGCTTGGAATTGGTGAGATGGCGGATGCCGTTGTCCCACCAGTCGAGCGGTACGACGCCGACGGCGTCGAAGCGCTTGTTGAGTTCCTCGCCGACGGAGCCAGACAGCACCCGCATGGCCGCTGGCGTGTCGGCGAACAGGAAAGGCAGGCCGAGAGCAGCGAGTTCCGGAACGATCGCCGAGGTGGCACCCTGGCTGTTCGCGGTGAAGTCGAGCGCTCCGGTCCGCAGGCTCGTGAGCATTGCCGAATCGCTGCCGAGCGTCTCGGCGCCGGCGACATTGATCGTCACCCGACCTTCGGTCTTCTGTCCCACAAGTTCGGCAAACTTCGCCGCAGCCACGGTCCGGGGATTGCCGGGAGCGGCGCCA
>DATGWU010000648.1:0-10501 GCA_035299345.1 Rhizobium sp. | reverse complement strand
GCCGGAGAGACGTGACCTGAGCGTGCGCACGAGCGCCTGGCCTTCCTCGATCGACAGCCGGAAATGGCCGGTGCCGGGCGCGAGATCCGGATGATGGAGGTAATAGGGCTTGATGCGGTTCTCGACGAAGGCGCGCATCAGCTCTTCGAGCACCTTCACGTCGTCGTTGACGCCCTTCAGGAGCACGGTCTGGCTCACCATTACGATGCCGGCGTCGACCAAACGGGCGCAGGCTTTCCGGGCGGCCTCCGAGAGCTCGCGCGGATGGTTCGCATGTAGGGCGACGTAGACCGTCTTGCCGCCCTGTCTCAGGGCGTCGATCATCGCGGCGTCGATCTTTTCCGGGTCGACGGCCGGCACACGGCTATGGAGGCGGACGATCTTCACATGCGGGATCGTCGCCAGCTGCCGCATAATGTCGGCGAGACGCCGCGCCGAGAGCACGAGCGGATCGCCGCCGGTCAGGATGACCTCCCAGATCCCGGTGTTCGCCCGGATGTAGTCGAGGGCGGCGGACAACTGCTCGGGTGTCAGCGTGCCGTCCCCCTGCGGACCGACCATTTCGCGTCGGAAACAGAAGCGACAGTAAACCGGGCAGACGTGAACGACCTTCAGCAGCACCCGGTCGGGATAGCGATGGACGATGCCGGGAAGCGGTGTGAACGGCCGGTCGCCGATCGGGTCGTCCCGTTCTTCCTCGGTCCGGACAAGCTCGGCGGCGGTCGGGACGAACTGTGCTGCAATCGGATCGCACGGATCGGACGGGTCGATGAGGCTCGTCATCGTCGGGGTGAGGGCGATCGCGTAGTGCTCGGCGACCGCGATTGCTGCCGCTTCTTCATCGGCAGTGATCAGGCCCGCCGCGACGAGTTCGTCGACGGTCGTGATGCTGCGGGCCACCATCATCCGATCTCCGCGACCGGTGCCCACAGGACGTGTTCGATCCGCGGCGCGCCCGTCGCAAGCATCACAAGTCGGTCGAAGCCGAGCGCGATGCCGCTCGCTTCCGGCATGATGTCGAGGGCGGCAAGGAAATCCTCGTCCAGCGGATAGGTCTCGCCGTAAACGCGCTGTTTTTCGGTCATCTCGGCCTCGAACCGCCGTCGCTGCTCGGCAGCATCCGTCAATTCGCCGAAGGCGTTGGCGAGTTCCACGCCGCAGGCATAGAGCTCGAAGCGCTCGGCGACCCGGCGATCTCCGGCGGACGGGCGGGCAAGTGCCGCCTCGCACACCGGATACTCATCGAGGATCGTCGCCCGGCCGAAGCCGAGGTTCGGCTCGATCTTTTCGACCAGCACGCGGCTGAAGAGATCGGCCCAGGTGTCGTCCTCGGCCATGCGGATGCCGGCCCGGCGCAGATCGGCGGCGAGCCGGTCGCGATCTGTCGCGCCGCTCTCTTCGACCGAGCCCAGCAGGTCGATCCCCGCGAAACGGTCGAAGGCTTCGGCGACGCTCAGCCGTTCCGGTTCCAGGAACGGGTCGACGGTGCGCTCCCGATACGTAAACGCGCGGGTCTTCGTCGTCTCGGCTGCGAGCGCCAGGATGTCGGCGCAGTCGGCCATCAGCTGCTCGTAAGATTCACCGGCGCGGTACCATTCGAGCATGGTGAACTCGGGATGATGCAGCGGGCCACGCTCGCGGTTGCGATAGACATGGGCAAAGCAGGCGATACGCTTCTCGCCGGCGGCGAGCAGCTTCTTGCAGGCAAATTCCGGCGAGGTGTGCAGGAAAAGCGGTGCCGACCGTCCGTCCGGCCCGGTCGCGGCGGTCGCGAACGCATGGAGATGCGCCTCGTTTCCCGGCGAAACCTGCAGCGTTGCGGTGTCGACTTCGACGAAGTCACGCTCAGCAAAGAAGGCGCGCAGCTTCGCCTGGATCGCATTGCGTCCGAGGAGAAACGGGCGGCGATCGGCGTGGGTCGACGGCGTCCACCAGGGCGGTGTGGCGGTGCTTCGGCCGGTCATTGCGTCTTTCTCGAAGGTTGTTGCATCGCGGGCTGGCAATTTCGCGGATTTTGGGTTAGTTGCGCCCAGGAAAAGTTTCGAAAATGTCCCGGGGCGGATCGGCGTCCTTTACGACGGGTCTTTCGCAGATACAAGGAATTCCAATGGTCAAGGTTATCGCCTCCTCCGTCCGCAAGGGCAATGTTCTCGAAGTCGACGGCAAGCTCTACGTCGTGCTCACGGCCGAAAACTTCCATCCGGGCAAGGGCACCCCGGTCACGCAGGTGAACATGCGCCGCATCGTCGACGGCGTGAAGGTGTCCGAGCGCTGGCGCACCACCGAGCAGGTCGAGCGCGCCTTCGTCGAGGACCTGAACTTCCAGTTCCTTTACGAGGACGGCGAAGGTTTCCACTTCATGAATCCGGAGACCTATGACCAGGTCGTCGTCGACGTCGAAACCATGGGCGACCAGAAGGCCTATCTGCAGGAAGGAATGACGTGCGTTCTGTCGATCCACGAAGGCGTGCCGCTCGCCATCGAGCTGCCGCGCCACGTCACGCTCGAAATCGTCGAGACCGAGCCGGTCGTGAAGGGTCAGACGGCCTCCTCGTCCTATAAGCCGGCAATACTCTCGAACGGCATCCGTACCTTGGTGCCGCCGCACATTGACGCCGGCACCCGCGTCGTCATCGCAACCGAAGACAATTCCTACGTCGAGCGTGCGAAGAACTAAGGCTCGCAGAATCCGCCGTAATCTTCCCGCCGGCAGCACCGGCGGGAATGGGAGTCACAATTCGAGCTCAAGGCCTTCGAATTGGGCGCGATACTCATCGCGCATTTTCTTCAGCGATCTCCAAGCCTGTTCACCGGGAAAGCGGACTTCCCAATAGTTCCAGCCGTTGAGCTGCGTCTTGCTTCCCCTCTTGGTTTCTGCGAGGGCATTTGCTGCCGCAGACAAAGAATCAAAGCTCTTTCCCCCCACGACCAGTCGGCCATCGAAGAACTTTCCTTCGAACACCTGCCGGCCGCGCTGATAGCGCATGCGCGCGAGCGAGCCGTGGGGAACGCTAACGCCATCCTCATACCACGGAAGCCCGTCGGGCTTCGACGACGTGTCTGCTGTATGCGGTGGCGGAAGATTCAATAGACGCCGAAGTGCCACATAAGGGGGCTCCTCAAAGCCCCGCCGCTC
The DNA here is from genome assembly GCA_035299345.1 of Rhizobium sp. Lineage (GTDB taxonomy): Bacteria > Pseudomonadota > Alphaproteobacteria > Rhizobiales > Rhizobiaceae > Allorhizobium. The sequence goes on along the minus strand of DATGWU010000648.1, from coordinate 7,365 downwards.
GGCCTCGATCACGCGATGTATGTCCCAGTCAATGTCGATCTTCTGAAGCATGGCACCTTCTCCTTTTGCAGCTTAACCTGCTCTACTCTATCTACTTTGTAAAGGAGTTTTTAGAGTAAATAGGAGAAGTGTGGCCAACTCCCGCTGTCACCGCCCAGCCTGCCGAACGATACAAAAGGAAATCCCCGGCGATTAGGCCGGGGACACACTGCTCAGTTTGTTGTGTGGGATGCGGGCGGTTACTCGATGCCACCGAGGCACATGTACTTGATCTCGGTGTAGTCATCGATCCCGTACTTCGAACCTTCGCGGCCGAGGCCCGACTGTTTGATGCCACCGAAGGGAGCGACCTCGGTCGAGATCAGGCCGGTATTGACGCCGACCATGCCATATTCCAGAGCCTCCGCGACGCGGAAGATCTTCGAGACGTCCTTCGAGAAGAAGTAGGAGGCAAGACCGAACTCGGTGTCGTTGGCGAGTTCGATCACCTCTTCCTCGGTCTCGAACTTGAAGAGCGGCGCGACGGGGCCGAAGGTCTCCTCGACGGCGACCTTCATGTCGGAGGTGACGCCGGTCAGGATCGTCGGCTGGAAGAACAGGCCGCCCTGGTCGGCCGATTTGCCGCCCAGTGCCACCTTGGCGCCCTTGGAGACTGCGTCGGAGACGTGCTCCTCGACTTTCTTCAGGGCGTTCTCGTCGATCAGCGGGCCGGTTGTCACGCCTTCGGCAAAGCCGTCGCCGACCTTCATCTTCGATACCCGCTCGGCGAGCTTGGCCGCAAAGGCATCGTAGACGCCAGACTGGATGTAGAGACGGTTGGCGCAGACGCAGGTCTGGCCGGCATTGCGGTACTTGGAGATCATGGCCCCTTCGACGGCGGCGTCGAGATCCGCGTCGTCGAAGACGATGAACGGGGCGTTGCCGCCGAGCTCGAGGCCGAGCTTCATGATCTGGTCGGCACCCTGGCGCATCAGGATCCGGCCGACATTGGTCGAGCCGGTGAAGGTCAGCTTGCGGACCTTGTCATTCTCGCAGAATTCCTTGCCGACCATGGCGGCATCGGTCGAGGTGATGACCGAGAAGACGCCAGCCGGCAAACCGGCCCGTTCCGCGAGGATCGCGAGCGCCAGAGCCGAAAGCGGCGTCTGCGCGGCCGGCTTCGACACCATGGCGCAGCCGACGGCGACGGCCGGTGCCATCTTGCGGGCCAGCATGGCGTTCGGGAAGTTCCACGGCGTGATCGCGCCGACGACACCGACCGGCTGCTTGATCACGAGGATCCGCTTGTCGGACTGGTGGCCTGGGATCGTGTCGCCGTAGACGCGCTTGGCTTCCTCGCCGAACCATTCGACGTAGGAGGCACCGTAGAGGACCTCGCCGCGGGCCTCGGGCCAGGGCTTGCCCATTTCCATCGTCAGGATGGTGGCGAGATCGTCGGCATTGGCGACCATCAGGTCGTAGAGCTTGCGGAGGACCGCGGCCCGTTCCTTGCCGGTCTTGCGCGCCCAAGCCTTCTGCGCCTTGTGGGCCGCGTCGATCGCGCGGGCGACTTCAGCCTTGCCGAGGTCGGGCAGGGTCGCAATGACTTCGCCGTTCGCCGGGTTCGTCACCTCGAAGGTCTTGCCGCTTTCGCTCTGCGAAACCCAGTCGGCGCCGACAAGGGCTCGATCCGTCGCAAGCGACGGATCCTTGAGTTTCGACGTGAGGCTGTTCGAGATCGCCATTACTTTGCCTCCTGCGCGCATTCGCGGATCGAGCTCTCGATCACGTCGAGCGCTTCGTTGAAGACCTCGTCCTGGATGGTGATCGGCGCCAGGAAGCGGATGACGTTGGAGTAGACGCCGCAGGTCAGCAGGATGACGCCTTTTTCCAGCGCCCTCAAGCGAACCGCATTGGTGAAGTCGGCATTCGGCTTGGTCGAGCCGGGTACGGCGAATTCGACGGCGACCATGAAGCCGGGGCCCCGGATATCCGAGATCTGCGCGACGTCGGAGCGCAGTCCCTGAAGGCGCTGCTTCAGGCGTGCGCCGAGCTGGTTGGCACGATCGCAAAGCTTCTCTTCCTCGATGACGTCGAGCACGGCGTGCGCTGCGGCGATCGCCAGCGGGTTGCCGGCATAGGTGCCGCCGAGACCGCCGGGGCCAGGCGCATCCATGAGTTCGGCGCGGCCGGTGACTGCCGACAGCGGGAAGCCGCCTGCGAGGCTCTTGGCCATCGTCACCAGGTCGGCGGCGACGTCATGATGCTGCATGGCGAAGAGCTTGCCGGTGCGGGCAAAGCCGGTCTGCACTTCGTCGGCGATCAGCAGGATGCCGTGTTCGTCGCAAATCTGGCGCAGCGCTTTCATCAGCGCACGCGGGACTTCATAGAAACCGCCTTCGCCCTGAACCGGCTCGATGATGATGGCGGCGACACGCTTCGGATCGACATCGGCCTTGAACAGCTTGTCGAGAACGTCGAGCGAGGTCTCGACATCGATGCCGTGCATCTCGATCGGGAAGGGGACGTGGAAGACATCGCCCATCATCGCACCGAAGCCGACCTTGTAGGGCACGACCTTGCCGGTCAGCGCCATGCCCATGAAGGTGCGGCCATGGAAACCGCCGGTGAAGGCGATCACCGCGGAGCGGCCGGTGGCGCAGCGCGCGATCTTGACGGCGTTCTCGACGGCTTCGGCGCCGGTGGTCGCAAAGATCGTCTTCTTCGGAAAGTCGCCGGGAAGGAGCTTATTGAGCCGCTCGGCCAGCGCCACATAGTTCTCGTAAGGCATGACCTGGTGGCAGGTGTGGGTGAAGCAGTCGAGCTGCTTCTTGACCGCGTCGATCACCTTCGGATGGCGATGGCCGGTGTTGAGCACGGCGATGCCGCCGGCGAAGTCGATATAGCGGCGTCCTTCGACGTCCCAGACTTCGGCGTTCTCGGCCTTTGCTGCATAGACCTGCGTCGTCATGCCGACGCCGCGGGAGATGGCCTCGTTCTTGCGGGCTGAGATTTCGGAGTTTTTCATCGTCAGAAATTCCTCTGGTGAGCGTTTGGCCTTCGACGCGGCCTTTGGGTGATCGCAAGGCTGCAATATTTCCTACATTTTTTCTGTAGACTTGCAATATGCTTTATCGCAATTATCACGCATGGCACCGACACCGGGAAATGGAGCCCGATCCCCATGGACGATATCCGCTTCAGGATTGCCGAGGCCGCACGGATGGCAGGGGTTTCCCCGTCCACCCTGCGGCTTTGGGAGACACAGGAGCTCATACGGCCGATTCGTACACCGTCGGGGCAACGGCTCTATGACCACGACCTCGTCGAACGGTTGAAAACCATCGCCTGGCTCCGCAGTGAGAAAGGCCTCAATCCGGCGGCGATCCGTGAGACGCTGCCGGAGGAGGGGATGGCCGAAGAGGAGGAAGGCGACAGCGGCCATTCCGGCGCGCCGGCAGAGGACGGGGGAGAGGTGCCGATCGGCCTCAAGGTCCGGCATCTGCGCCGGCAGGCGGGCAAGACGCTCGAGGCCATCGCGCAGGCGACCGAGGTCTCCATTTCCCAGCTTTCGACCTTCGAGCGGACCTCACAGGGGCTTTCCTTCACCGCCTTGCACGCCGTCGCCACATGCCTCGGCACGACCATCGCCTCGCTCGGCGGTCGCGAGAAGCGGGATGCGCGGGAGTCGCTGATCCGCGAAGGCAAATGGCCGAGCTGGCCCACAACCGCCTCCGGCGTCACGATCCAGACGCTCGCCGAGGGCAACAACATGATGGAGTGCCATCGGTTTCAGCTGGCACCCGGCGCGTCGAGCGAAGGCGCCTATCAGCACGAGGGCGAGGAATTCATCCATGTCCTTGCCGGGAGCCTCGCCATCATCCTTGACGGCGACCAGTTCTTCGATCTCCAGGCCGGCGACAGCTTCTATTTCGAAAGCCGCAGGCCGCATTCATGGCGAAATAGCTTCGACGGCGAAACGGTGCTCATCTGGATCAACACGCCGGCGACCTTCTGAGCGACCCGGCTGAAGACAGAAACACCCGGCAACCGCTTGGGTTGCCGGGTGTCGAAACGTGTTTCCGTGTGGCGCTCCGGCTTACTTCTTGGCCGCAACCTTCACCGGCTTGTCGAAGGCGTAGCCGCCGCCGATCGCGACGTTGAGCGCGACATAGTCGGCGGCCATCTGCTGCACCGCCTGGGCGAGGTTCGCCTGGGCGGTCGCGACCGAACGCTGTGCGTCGAGAACGTCGAGCAGAGAGGACGCACCGTCCTTGTAGCTCGCCGTCGAAAGCGACAGCGCTTCCTCGTAGGAACGGACGGTTGCCGTCAGCGCACTTACCGTCCGGCTGTCGCGATTGACCGCCGCAAGCGCATTCTCCACTTCCTCGACGGCATTCAGCACGGTCGCCTTCCAAGCGAGATACTGTTCGCGCGCGCTCGAGTTGGCGATGTCGACATTGGCCCGCAGGCGTCCGCCGTCCAGGATCGGCAGCGTGAGGCTCGGGCCGAAGCTCCACGACGTGAGGCTGCCGGCCAGGGACTTGGTCGACAGGAACGACGGGGTGATCGCACCGCCAAGAGTGATTGTCGGATAGAGCTGGGCTTCGGCGACGCCGATCTCGGCGACGGCCGACGCGAGCTGGCGTTCCGCCTGGCGGATATCCGGGCGGTTGCGGATCAGGTCCGCCGGAACGCCGGCATTCACGCTTCGGCGGGCGACCGGCTGCGGGGCGCCCTTCTGCAGATCCGAAACGAGTGCCGAGGCCGGCAATCCGAGCAGCGTCGCCATGTGGTGCGCGGCCTTGCGAAAGTTGGTTTCGTAGCCCGGAAGTTCGGAAAGCGTCGAATTGACCAGACCTTCGGCCTGAACGACGTCGAGGCGCGAGGCAGCGCCGGCTTCGAGCTGCAGCTTGGTGAGTTCCAGCGTTTCCCGACGCGAGCCGATGTTCTTGCGGGCGATCGCCAGCCGTTCCTGGTAGTAACGGGCGTTGATGTAGGAGGTAGTGAGATCCGAAAGGTAGGCGAGCCTCGCAACGTCGGCGCTGGCATAGGCTGCGTCCACGGAGGCCTCTGCGCTTTCCTTGGCGCGCTTGTACTGGCCGAACAGGTCGAGAAGCCAGGAGACGCTGAGCCCGCCGCTCGCCGTCGAGGTCGTGTCGGTGGTACGGCTGGAGTAGTCGTCCGTGCCTTTGGTGCGGCTCACCGTTTCGTCGGCGGAGCCGGTGAGGTTCGGCAGGGCGCCGGAACCGGCGACGACGACATTTGCTTCCGCTGCCGTGATGCGTTCCATCGCCTGCAGGATGTCGAGATTCTGCGAGAGGCCCTGCTGGACGAGGCCGTCGAGGCGACGGTCGTTGAAGGCGGTCCACCAGGGCGCCATGGTGACGTCACCCGTGCTCTTGGTACTGCCTTCGCCGAACTTCTGCGGCAACGACGTTTCAGGTGGCGTATGCTCGGGGCCGGAAACGCATCCGGCGAGGAAAAGCATGGCAAGTGGCGCGGCTACGCGAATGGATTTCATTGTGTGATCCTGTGAATACACTCGTGTTGTCGGCGCGGGAGAGGTCGAAGACGACCGCGGCCCCCGCCGCCAGTGCTTGTTTATTTCCGGTAGAATCGACCCCGGTGATTTGGGGAGATTAGCAAGTCCGCGTTTCTCATGACAGGGCCTCTTGTCCTTTTGCACGGATGACGAGCCGGCGGACGATGACGAAGAAAGACGGCACGAAGAAGATGCCGAGCCCCGTCGCCGCGAGCATGCCGCCGAGAACGCCGATCCCGATCGAGTTCTGGGCGGCGGAACCGGCGCCGGTCGCGACGGCCAGCGGGACGACGCCGAGGATGAAGGCGAGCGACGTCATGATGATCGGGCGAAGGCGCAGTCGGGCCGCTTCGAGCGTGGCGTCGAGGAGCGATACACCATGTGTTTGCCGTTCTCTGGCAAACTCCACGATCAGGATCGCGTTCTTCGCCGCCAGACCGATGGTCGTCAGCAGTCCCACCTTGAAGTAGACGTCGTTGGACTGGCCGAGGAAATGGGCGGCCGTCAATGCGCCGAGGACGCCGACGGGCACGGCCATGATGACCGAGAAGGGGATCGACCAGCTTTCGTAGAGGGCCGCAAGGCATAGGAAGACGATGAGGATGGAGAGCGCATAGAGCATCGGCGCCTGCGATCCGGAAAGCCGTTCCTGGTAGGAGATCCCCTGCCAGGCGACGGTGTAGCCGCCGCCGAGCTGCGACGTCAGCTGTTCCATCGTGTCCATCGCCGTGCCGGAGCTGACACCGGCACCGCCGGCACCGTCGAGCGATATGGCGCTCACCCCGTTGAAACGCGCCAGCGTCGGAGCGCCACTCACCCATTCGACATTGCTGAAGGCGGAGAACGGTACCATTTCGCCCTTGCCGTTGCGGGCATACCAGTGATCGATGTCGTCGACCTGCATGCGGTAAGGGGCATCGCCCTGGACGTAGACCGGCTTCAGCTCGTTGTTAAGCGTGAAGTCGTTGACGTCGCTGCCGGCGAAGATCGTCGAAAGCATGGAGTTGACGGTGGCGATGTCGAGACCCATCGCGCCCATCTTCTCCTGATCGAGCAGGATCTTCATCTGGCTTTCGGCGTCGGGGCTGTTCGAACGCAGCGAGCTGATCGCCGGGTTGCTATTTCCGAGCTGCAGCAGCTGCTTCGAGGCGGTGGTCAGTGCGTCCGTGCCGTTCTTGCCGCTGTCGACGAGGTACATCGAGAAGCCGGAGGAGTTGCCGAGGCCCTGGATTGCAGGTGGCTGCAGCGGAAACACCTGGGCGTCGCGCAGGGTGAAGAAATAGCCCATCGCGCGCTGGACGACGGCAGCCGCCGAAAGCTTCGGATCGGTGCGCAGGCTGAAATCCTTCATCTTGGCGAATACGATGCCGTAATTCTGCCCCGACCCGGTAAACGAGAAGCCCGAGACGGCGAAGACGTCCTGGATCGCGTCCTTTTCGTTGTCGATGAAGTGGTTCTCGACCTTCTTGATCACTTCCAGGGTTCGATCGGTCGTCGCTCCGTTTGGCAGCTGGATGATGGTCATCAGCACACCCTGGTCTTCCTGCGGCAGGAAGGAGGAGGGCAGGCGGGTGAACAGCCAGCCGCAGCCGGCGATGACGATCGCGAAAGCCACGATGACACGTAGCGGGCGCTTCAGCAGGTAGCCGATGGTCGCGACATAGCCACGGTTGGTGCGGTCGAAGTTCCGGTTGAACCAGGCGGACGGACCGCGACCCTTCTTCGTGTGGTCGATCGGCTTCAGGATGGTGGCGCAGAGTGCCGGCGTCAGCACGATGGCGACGAGGGCGGAAAGCAGCATTGCCGAGACGATGGTGATGGAGAACTGCCGGTAGATGACG
>DATGWU010000647.1:0-1971 GCA_035299345.1 Rhizobium sp. | reverse complement strand
GATGGCGTCCGCCCGGCCCGAGAGCGTCTGGTCAAGCCGTAGATGACCTTCCGAGAGCGCTGCGGCGATCTGGTGCGTCTTGTCCTCCAGCGTGGAGGCGAGGCGGTTCTCGGTGCCGGAGATTGCCTCGACGAGTGCTTCGGCGCGACCGTCGAGCACCTGGTCGAGGCGCTGCTGGCCTTCCGAGAGCGCTTCGGCAATTTCGCGGCTGCGGGTTTCCAGGGTTTCGGCAAAGCGATCCTGGTTGCCGGCGAGCGCATTGATGACGGATTCCGTCCGGCTCGAAAGCGTGTCTTCGAAACGCGTCTGGTTCGAGGCAAGCGCATTGTAGAGTGCGCCGCTGCGCTCTTCCATGATCGCGTCGATCCGGCTCTGGGCGGCCTTCAGCGTCTCGTCGAGCGCCTGGGCCTTGCTGGCCAGGGCATCCGCGATTTCCTTGGCGCGGCCGGCCAGGGCATCGTCCATCAGTTCCTGACCCGTGCCGATTGCCGTCGCGAGCGCGAAGGACTGATCCGTCAGGGTCGAGCCGAGGCGCTCGATGCTGGAATTGAGAATGCCGTCGATCGCATCGGTGCCACCGCTGACGGTCTCGTTGATCCGTGCGAGGCTCTCCATGAGCTTGCTGTCGAGGCTGCCGGCGCGCTGGTCGAAGGCGCTCGCAAATTCCGCGACGCGTTCGTCGAAGGCCGCGTTGATCTGGCCGACGGTCGCCTGGAGGCGGTCTTCGAAAAGGCCCGAGCGCAGGTCGAGGTCGACGATGGCATCGTCGGCGCTGGACTGGAGGCTCCGGCGGAAGCCCGCACCCCTCTCGTCGAGGGTGGTGTTGAGCTTGCTGAGAACTTCGTCGAGCGAGCCGGTGATGCCGCGCTCGCCGTTCGTCAGGCTCTCGGCGATCTCGCGGGTGCGTTCGACCAGTGTTTCGTTGAGCTGCCGGGCGCGTTCGTTGAGGGCGGCGTTCAGCTTCTCGGTATTGGTGTCGAGCGACGAGGCGCGCGTCTCGAATTCGCCGAGCAGGTCCTGGCCGCGCTGCGCAAGCGTGCTAGTCAGCTGCTGCAGGCGCGTGTCGAACTCGCTGGCCAGCGAAATGCCGGAGGCAGACAGCGTCTGGACGAGGTTCTCGGTCTTGTTCGAAAGAAGCGTTCCGAGCGACGTCGCGGCCGCGTCGGATTTTTCCATCAGCGCCGCGGCGCGGGTGTCGATGAGCGACGCAAAGGCCTCGCCGGAGGTCGCGAGCCGGACGGAAATCTCCTCCGTCGCCAGCGACAGCTCTTCCTTCAACTGTTCATGGGCGCCGACGATCGAACTGCGGATGCGTTCGGCGTGGTTGACGATCGCATCGCGTTCCGCGCTCAGTTCCTGGACGAGGCCGCGTACCCGCAGTTCGTTGTCGGTGTAGCTGCGCTCGAGCGCCGTTACTTCGGAATGGACGAGCGTTTCGAGTTCGGTCGCCCGTGCGATCGTCCGTTCGATGCCCTCGTTCATCGCCGAGACTTCCCGGCGAACGGCCTGGCCGACCGTCATGATGCGCTCGGAGGCGATCGTTTCCGGCTCGGAGAGGCGAAGGGCGACTTCCGCCATCGAACGGGCCGCGTTGCGCAGGTCGCGTGCGCGCGCCATCATGATCGAGAAGGCGAAGATGAGCAGGACGGGGATGACCGTTCCGAGGAAAATTGCAACAAGGCCGGGAACTGCCGACGCGCCGGCGGCGTTCCAGATTTGCTCGCCGTAGAGAAGCTGCGCCAGGCCGAGTGCTCCGACGACCCAGAGGGCCGAGACGATCGCGGCATTGCGCAGCGCTCCGCGCATGGATGCGCCTTCCAGCGACTTCATGACCATTGTCGGACTGCGGCGCGAGGCGTCGTTGGCCGGCTCGAACACGGGCGACCTCGCTGCCGTCTCGGAACCGAAGTCCGGCGAACGTGCCGCCTTTCTGGCGGAGGTGGGGCGCTGTTGTTGGGACCTGCCGGACAC
>DATGWU010000646.1:0-6005 GCA_035299345.1 Rhizobium sp. | reverse complement strand
GTGGACGCTGGGCGAGGACTTCTGCAAGCAGTCGCTCAAGCTCACGGACGCTCAGTTGAACGACTTCTCCTTCGACATGCTGGCCCACCTCGGCTTCTCCAAGGCCGACATCGACAAGGCCAACATCCATGTCTGCGGTGCCATGACGCTGGAAGGCGCTCCGGGCCTCAAGGACGAGCACCTGCCGGTCTTCGACTGCGCCAATCCGTGCGGCAAGATCGGCAAGCGTTACCTCTCGGTCGAAAGCCATATCCGCATGATGGCGGCCGCCCAGCCGTTCATCTCGGGTGCGATCTCCAAGACGATCAACATGCCGAACGAGGCGACCGTCGAAGATTGCGGCAGCGCCTACATGCTCTCCTGGAAGCTCGCGCTGAAGGCGAACGCGCTCTATCGCGACGGCTCCAAGCTCTCGCAGCCGCTCAACTCGGCGCTGGTCGAGGACGAGGAAGACGAGGACGCCATCGAGGATCTCATTCAGCAGCCGGCCGCCGCCCAGGCGGTGACGGTCACGGAGAAGATCATCGAGCGGGTCATCGAGCGGGTCACCCGTGAACGCGAGAAACTGCCGAACCGCCGCCAGGGCTATACCCAGAAGGCAACCGTCGGCGGCCACAAGGTCTACCTGCGCACCGGCGAATTCGGTGACGGCCGCATCGGCGAGATCTTCATCGACATGCACAAGGAAGGGGCTGCCTTCCGTGCGATGATGAACAACTTCGCCATCGCCATCTCGCTCGGCCTGCAGTACGGCGTGCCGCTCGAGGAATATGTGGAGGCCTTTACCTTCACCAAGTTCGAGCCGGCCGGCATGGTCATCGGCAACGATGCGATCAAGAACGCGACGTCGATCCTCGACTACGTGTTCCGCGAACTCGCCGTCTCCTATCTCGGCCGCCACGATCTCGCCCATGTCGACACGTCGGACTTCTCCAATACCGCGCTCGGCAAGGGCATCAAGGAGGGCAAGACCAACCTCGTCTCCACCGGCTGGACCCGTGGCTACAAGCCGACGCTGGTTGGCGGCACGGGCATCGACCGCTCGCTTTCCGAGCCGAAGGGTGCCTCGACCGCCGCTCCCGCCAAGGCATCCGCCGGCGGCAACGTGACGGCCTTTGCCGGCTCCGCCGCCCGCAAGCTCGACACGACGGTGGCAATCTCCACCTCCGAGATCGTCTCCTTCAAACGGGACTACGAGGAGCGCGCCGCCGAACTCGCCGAGGAGATCGAGGCCGAGACGGTGACCGACGAGACCGGCCAGGAAAAGACCGCCCTCTTCTCCGACAAGGCCGCCGCCGACGCGGCATCGGCCAAGGCGGAGGCGAAGAAGGTCGAGGCCGAGCGCCGCATGCGCTCGATCGCTCAAGGCTACACCGGCAACATGTGCTCGGAGTGCCAGAACTTCACCATGGTGAGGAACGGGACCTGCGAGAAGTGCGACACCTGCGGCGCGACGAGCGGGTGCTCTTGAGGATTACAGGGATAAAAGAGATGCGGCTGAGAAACCGAGCCAAGTATTGGCCAAAACCCGCTAGAACTGGCCATTTTGGAACCTGAAACTGGCCAATGCCAAATTTGACTATTTCCGGGCACTGAAAAGTGCCCGGAAAACGCCAGAAAGAACAAATCAAGAAACAAACGCCATAGTTGGAATCAGATCACCTATTCACGCGTACCCATGAGGTCTCCCAATCATGAACATGCATGTGAGTACCATCGAGGCATTCCTCGAAGCTCTGGTGAAAGAGCTTGAGGTTCCGGAACACAGATATGAGCAGGCTCAGGCGAGCTACACCTCACTCGGGGAATGGCTTCATCGTCCTGAAAGCACCGTCCGTCAATACGCCCCACAGGTCTATTGCCAAGGGTCGTTCCGACTTGGAACTGCAATCCGTCCGCATACTGATGCGGAAGAATATGATGTCGACTCGGTCGTAGAGCTTCGCTCTCTTACCAAACGCGACAAGACCCAGCAACAACTGAAGGCTATGCTCGGCGTCGAGATAAAGGCCTATCACGATGCCAAAGGCATGGTGAAACCCGTTCGGGAAGGTAATCGCTGCTGGGTCCTGGACTATGCCGATGGCGCCCAGTTCCACATGGACGTAGTTCCGGCCGTTCCGAACACCGAGCAGCAGCGGAGCCTCCTCGAAGCCAAAATGCTCGACACGCGGTGGGCATTGACCGCAATCTCAATCACAGACAGGCGGGAGCCGAACTATTGGGTGCTCTCGGAGGACTGGCCGCGTTCCAATCCGAAGGGCTATTCCAACTGGTTCGCTTCCAGACAAGCAGTGGTGTTCGAGCGCCGCAAGCGGGCGATATTGGAGACCATGCAGAAGCAGGGCGTTCGTGCGAGCGTGGAAGATCTGCCGGACTTCAAAGTGAAGACACCTCTCCAGTCGGCAATCATGATCTTAAAGCGTCATAGGGACAACATGTTCGCCCGCGATCTCGATCTGCGGCCGATCTCCATCATCATGACCACGCTTGCGGCTCATGCGTACGAGAACCAGGACACGATCTCGGGCGCGCTTTTCGCGATCCTAGATCGCATGGATCAGTTCATCGTCCATGACGGCCGGAAGTACATCATAGCGAATCCCACGGACCCCTTGGAGAACTTTGCCGATAAGTGGGAACGTGAGCCACAGAAGGCCGAAGCATTCTTCGACTGGCTACGCCAGGCCCGCGCAGACTTCCGGGCGGCAGCTCTGGCCGCGACCTACAAGGACATGGGCGATGCCGTCTACCAGAGAATGGGATACCGCGCCGCGACTTGCGCCGTTGACCGGCTTACGGGAGGGTCGCGCCTGCTGCGGGCAGCGACAGGCACGTCCGCGGTGGGCGCAGGCTCAGTCGGTGCGCCGAGCTTCGCGAATGCCGACCGACGACCGACGACGCCTAAGGGCTACGCATGATCTGGTGGTGGGCTGATCAGAACAGGGCCAGAGCGGAGAAGGCAGCGTTCGTCGCCCTCCAGGAGGAACATGACTGGCTGACGAGCGTGCGCATCAGACACCTCGCCAATCTCCAGCTCTGCGTGGACGTGGAGATCGTGCATGGCGGGGAGAAATTCCCGCTGGCAATGATCTATCCGACGACATTCCCTGACACCCCACCGATTGTCTTGCCCCACGGCGAGATAAGGCTCTCCGACCATCAGTACGGTCCCGGCGGCGAGCTTTGCCTCCAGTGGCGACCGGACAATTGGGATCCCGCTGTCACCGGCGCGATGATGGTGGAAAGCGCTCACGGTCTGATTGCTGGCGAGCGCCCTTCCGACGGAGGGGCCGCCGCTGTGCCGTCGGAGCACCGTCCGTCGCTTGCCGAGGAACTGCGCTTTGAGACTTGGCGCCTGATGGTTCCGGACGGTGCATGGGCTTCGCTCGACGGACAGCTCACAGAAGCGGTGTTGGAGATATCCCTGACGATTACCGCGCGTAGAACCCACCGGGTGGCGCACCTGAGATCGATCGGCGCACAAGGCAGCAAGGTTTGGATATCGCCCCAACCAGCACCGAACGCACCCGGGAGACGGACCGGCTTCATATTGCGGACGGCGCAAGACATGAGCGAGCTAGCGCTGCATGTAGGGGGTGAATTCAACGATCTCGCCAAACGCGTGCCAGAACTGGCCTCGCTTCTTGAAAGGCCGGAATGGCCGTTCATTATCGTCCTCGAAAAGAGCGGGCGGAAGACCGCCTTCGACATAATTCGCAGCAAAGCCGGCCATCCGTTTCTTGTTCCGTATCGGATCGTTGAGCAAGAGGAACTGGCGCGGCGCTCCGCCTCAAGCCGCGAAAATGTGTCCAGCAATCGTGTTGCTATTGTAGGCTGCGGCTCCATCGGATCCAAGATCGCAGCGTCCCTTGCGCGCGCTGGTGCAAGGAAGTTCCTCCTCGTCGATGAAGACATCTTCCTGACGGGCAACCTGGTGCGGAATGAACTCGACGCCTGGGCGATCGGCTGGCACAAGGTGGACGCTTTGGCCGACAGGATCGGCCAGATCGTGACCGACACCGAAATCGACACGCGCCGCGTTGCGCTCGGCAGCCAGACCTCCGCGCTTGGGATGGAATCCACGCTCGAATCGATCGGCGAATGCGATCTTATCGTTGAAGCAACAGCGAACCCGACATCGTTCAATCTCTGTGCGGGCGCGGCACGTCGGCACCGGAAGCCGATGATATGGGCCTCGGTTTTTGGCGGCGGGATCGGCGGGATCATTGCAAGGGCACGGCCGGATAAAGATCCCCCTCCTCTGGCGACAAGGAATCAGATCACGACTTGGTGTGGCGACCATGAGACTCCCTGGCAGCCGGAGACCGGAAACGCCTATGAGATGAGCCGCGGCGAAGAGCCGCCGTTCATCGCCGACGATGCCGATGTCTCTGTCATCGCCGCCCATGCAACACGGCTCGCCCTAGACATCCTTCAAGGCGGGGAAACAACCTTCCCTCATTCCGCCTATGTCATCGGGTTGAAGAAAGCATGGATATTCGAGGCTCCCTTCGACACTTGGCCCATCGACCTGCAACCAGCAGGGACTTGGGAGGAGCCGGCTTCCGAACATGATGACCAAGTTATCGCAACCCTGATGTCCGAGCTCCTCGACGAGGATCCATCGTGACCGTGGAGCTGATCCTTCCTCGCGGGATCGTGGAAAGGATGAAGACCATGCTGGTTCGTGCAACCGACCGTGAGATCGGCGGCATCCTGATGGCACGACAAATCGTGCCCGGACAATTCGAAATCGTCGACTTCTCCGTCGATGAACTGACAGGCGAACGTGCACATTTCGTCCGGGACCATGTCTTTCATAATTCGTTCCTAGACGCATTCTTCGAGAGCACCGGATACGACTACGAGAACTACAACTACATCGGCGAATGGCATTCGCATCCCGGGCTGCCAATCCTTCCGAGTCTCACCGATCTGGCGTCCATGGAGGATCTCGTGAACGGAGAGCGGCAGATTCCGTTCGCAGTCCTTCTCGTCGTCAGATCCGACATACCAAGCGAGTTCATGGCGATGGCGACTCTCCACCAGCGTGGGGCTGTCCCAGAGCCCGCCTTGATCAAATCCAAGAACTAGAGGCAGCAATGTACCGCGAAACGATTGACTGGGGTTTCCGCGAATTCCTCAAGTTCCTATTCAGGCCGCGAGGATTCGAAGGACGGATTGCCGCTGCTTGTGTCCCTATTCTCATCACCCTGCTGGGTTGGAACTGGGTCGTCAAAGCCACCGTTCGAGATGATTATTCTCTGGAGGTCGGTTCTACGAACGTTATCCCGGATTGGGTGCAGTGGCCTCTAGTCGCCCTGTTCGTCGCGATATTCGGCTTCTGCGCCTGGGTTGGCTGGATGAGGTTCTCCCGTGAGAACGAACTGCGGGACCGGAAGAAGGTCATAGTCATCGAAGGGCGCGGGCTTCGCGAAGACGACGGCTCTCCCCTCACCGCAGCGGTACCGCCCGACATCATCGGTCACCGGATCGGTGTGCTGCTCGATCTGCGGCAGCGAAAGGATGGTGTCGTCGTCGATCCGGCCGAACTTCTGAACGAGGTCGACGGGACCCGACGGGCGGTTCAGCAGCATTCGAAGCAGGGCGATCCCCAGGACGTGACACTCGTCTATGGCGGGCTAACACCTGTCCCATTTGCCTTCCTCACGGGGATAGTCTTCGACGACGAGGGCAAGATCGTCGTCATGGATTGGGATAGGAGCCGCGAAGCGTGGCGCAACCTAGACAGCGCAGACGACGGTCAACGCTTCCAGATGGAAGGATTCGAATACGTTGGCACCGCCAAGGAGGTCGTGCTGGCCGTCTCGGCATCCTACCAGGTCAGAGACCAGAACATTGTGTCGACCTTCGATCTCCCAGTTGCTCGGCTTACGCTGCCTGCCCTGAATGCATCGCACTGGTCACAGGCCAAACAGAACGCCTTGGCCGGGCAGTTTCTCGAAGCCGCCAAGCTCCTCGAGGCGAAGGGCGTAGAGACT
>DATGWU010000645.1:0-22578 GCA_035299345.1 Rhizobium sp. | reverse complement strand
CAACGCCTCGTTCAGAAAGGCCATTGATTACATGATCAAAACCATTGCGACAAAACCTTACGGCGACCAGAAGCCCGGCACCTCCGGCCTGCGCAAGAAGGTTCCTGTTTTCCAGCAGGAGAATTACGCGCAGAACTTCATCCAGTCGATCTTCGACTCGCTCGAGGATTTCGCGGGCAAGACGCTGGTGATCGGCGGCGACGGGCGCTACTTCAATCGCGAGGTCATCCAGATCGCAATCAAAATGGCCGCGGCCAACGGTTTCGGCAAGGTGATGGTCGGCAGGGGCGGCATCCTTTCGACGCCCGCCGCCTCTAACCTCATCCGCAAATACAAGGCCTTCGGCGGCATCATCCTTTCGGCCAGCCACAATCCCGGCGGCCCGACCGAAGACTTCGGCATCAAGTACAACACCGGCAACGGCGGACCGGCGCCGGAGAAGATCACCGACGCGATCTATGAGCGCTCCAAGGTCATCGACAGCTACAAGATCTTCGACGCTCCCGATCTGAACCTCGACGCCGTCGCCACGCTGACTCTCGGCGACATGGCCGTCGAGATCATCGACCCGGTGGCCGATTATGCCGAACTGATGGAAGAACTCTTCGACTTCCCGGCGATCCGCAATCTCTTCAGCCTCGGCTTCCAGATGGTTTTCGACGCGATGAGCGCCGTGACCGGCCCCTATGCCAAGGAGATCATCGAGCGGCGTCTCGGCGCGCCGGAAGGCACGGTTCGCAACTTCACGCCGCTGCCGGATTTCGGCGGCTACCATCCCGACCCGAATCTCGTCCACGCGAAGGATCTCTACGACGAGATGATGGGCGGTGAGGACGCCCCCGATTTCGGCGCCGCCTCCGACGGCGACGGCGACCGCAACCTGATCATCGGCCGCGGCATCTTCGTCACGCCTTCCGACAGCCTCGCGGTGCTCGCCGCCAACGCCCAGCTCGCCCCCGGCTACTCCAAGGGCATCGCCGGCATCGCCCGCTCGATGCCGACCAGCATGGCCGCAGACAAGGTCGCCGAGAAGCGCGGCATCGGCATCTACGAGACGCCGACCGGCTGGAAGTTCTTCGGCAACCTGCTTGACGCCGGCAAGGTGACGATCTGCGGCGAGGAGAGCGCCGGCACCGGTTCCGATCACGTGCGGGAGAAGGACGGCCTCTGGGCCGTGCTGCTGTGGCTCAACATCCTCGCGGTGCGCGGCGAAAGCGTCGAGGACATCGTCACCCAGCACTGGGCGACCTACGGCCGCAACTACTATTCCCGCCATGACTATGAAGGCGTCGATTCCGATGCTGCGAACGGCCTGATGGCGGCGTTGCGCGACAAACTACCCTCGCTTCCCGGAACGAAGATCGGCGATCTCACCGTCGAGACGGCCGACGACTTCGCCTATCACGATCCGGTCGACCATTCGGTCTCGAAGAACCAGGGGATTCGCGTGCTGTTCGAAGGCGACTCGCGCGTCGTCTTCCGTCTCTCGGGAACCGGCACCTCCGGCGCCACCCTGCGCGTCTATATCGAGCGTTACGAGCCGGACGCCAACCGCCACAATCTTGAAACCCAGGCGGCTCTCGCCGACCTGATCGCCGCGGCCGAGACCCTTGCCGACATCCGGGCACGCACCGGACGCGACGCTCCGACCGTCGTCACCTGAGGCGAATACCGATGACCAGCTTTCCGCCCGGTGGCGTCGCGCTGACGGCGAAGGGATGCGATTTCGCCGTGTGGTCGCACCATGCGGAACTCCTTGAACTGTGCCTTTTCGACTCGGCGGGCGACCTGGAAATCTGCCGTCTGCCGATGACCCGCGGGCAGAACGGACATCATCGTCTGCACGTCGAGGGTGTCCGGCAGGGCGCCCGCTACGGCTACCGTGCCCACGGACCCTACGTTCCCGAGCAGGGACACTGGTTCGACCCGTCGAAGCTCCTGGTCGATCCCTATGCGAAAGAGATCGACCGGCCGTTCAGACAGGCCCCACGCCTCGGCATCTTCGGTGAAAACACCGATTCACTGGTGCCGAAGGCGATCGTGACCGAAGACTTGGCCGTTACGCGCAAGCCGCCGCTCTTCGCGCCCGGTGGCCTGATCTACGAAGTTCCGGTCAGGGCCTTCACGATGCTTCATCCGGACGTGCCGGAGCACCAGCGCGGCACGATCGCCGCGCTTGCCCACCCAGCCGTCCTCTCGCATCTGAAGAAGCTGAAAGTCGACGCTGTCGAGCTGATGCCGATCGTCGCCTGGCTCGACGAGCGCCATCTTGGGCCGCTCGGCCTCGTCAACGGCTGGGGCTACAACCCCGTTGCCCTGATGGCGATCGATCCGCGTCTCGCGCCGGGCGGCGTTGCGGAGCTCCGCGATACCGTCGCGGCGCTCCGTGCCGAAGGGATCGGCGTCATCCTCGACGTCGTCTTCAACCACACGGGAGAAGGCGACAGGCACGGCGGCACGCTCTCGCTGCGCGGCCTCGACAATCTCTCCTGCTACCGTCACCTGCCGGACAATCCGGGCGTTCTCGTCAACGACACCGGCTGCGGCAACACGCTTGCCTGCGACCATGTCTACGTTCGCCGGCTGATCCTCGACAGCCTGCGCCACTTCGTGCTGCATGCCGGCGTCGACGGCTTCCGCTTCGACCTCGCCCCCATCCTCGGCCGCACCGCGCGCGGCTTCCACGCGACGGCCCGCACCCTGCACGCGATCGCCTGCGACGACGTACTTGCCGACCGGGTCCTGATCGCCGAACCGTGGGACATCGGGCCGGGCGGCTACCAGCTCGGCAATTTTCCGCAATCCTTCCTCGAATGGAACGACCGGGCGCGCGACACCGTGCGGCGATTCTGGCGAGGAGACGACCATATGCGCGGCGCCTTTGCGACGGCGCTCGCCGGATCGCAGGACGTTCTCGCCCGGCACGGGGAGACCTCGTCGCGCACGGTCAACTTCGTCGCCGCCCATGACGGCTTCACGCTTCTCGATCTCGTCTCCCACACCCACAAGCGCAACGGCCGCAATGGCGAGAACAACCACGACGGCCACGACGAGAACTTTTCCTGGAGCAACGGCGCGGAAGGAGCGACCGACGATCCGGAGATCGTCCAGCGCCGCCGCCATGACGTCGCCGCGCTCATCTCGACGCTCTTCTCCATGCGCGGCACGATCATGCTGACGGCCGGCGACGAGGGCGGGCGAACCCAGCACGGCAACAACAACGCCTACTGCCAGGACAACGAGCTCACCTGGATCGACTGGCAGGCGATGGATCGCGGCCTCGTCAACCACACGGCCGTCGCTTCCGCGCTGCGCAAGCGCTTCGACGTATTCTCCGGCACCGGCTTCTTCACCGGCGAGAACGGCGACGTCGAGTGGATGAACGCCGCCGGTGAGCCGAACACCATCCCCGACTGGGAGGAGGCGGAAGGTGCGACGCTCATCATGATCCTGAAGACCCTCGACCGGGAGACCGGGCGCGACGTCCGCATCGCCATCCTCTTCAACCGGGCGCGGCGGCCGCGCCATTTCGTGCTGCCGCATACCTCCGGCCTTGACTGGCACAACCCCTTCTCGGGCGAGAAACTCGCCTCTATCATGCTGCAACCACGAACGGTGGCCTTGTTCATCGAGCACTAGATCAAATTTCCCGGCATTGGTCCGGTGCCCGCTACACGCTATGAAAGAAGAAATACTGCGGCTCGCGGTATCGCTCTGCGAAACGCCGGCATCCAAACAACAAAGGCATTTCAGACAATGAAAAATTCAGCGAGGACCCATGCCGCGTGAGATTTCGCTTTCGGATGTCGCGGGGCTTGTCGGGCAGGAGATCGGACTGTCGGACTGGATCACCGTCGACCAGTCGATGATCGACGCCTTTGCCGGCGCGACGAATGACCATCAGTTCATCCACGTTGACCCGGCACGCGCCGCCGCCGAGTCGCCCTTCGGCGGCACGATCGCCCACGGCTTCCTCACCTTGTCGCTGCTCTCGACAATGAACTACAACTGCCTGCCGGTCATCCGTGAGCAGACCATGGGCATCAACTACGGCTTCGACCGCATCCGCTTCATGTCGCCGGTGAAAAGCGGCAAGCGGATCCGCGGCCACTTCGTGCTCACCGACGCGCGCTTCCGCGGCGCCGGCATGATGATGACGACCTACGACATCAGCATCGAGATCGAAAACGAGCGCAAGCCGGCACTGACCGCCACGTGGATCACCATCGTGCAGTTCGATCCGAAGGACCGCCCCGAAGGAGTCTGACGATGGAGAAACCGGAAGTCGTCAGGCAATCCTTCCTGCGGCAGGCGCAATCCTGCGAGGACCTCGGCTCTCCCTTTACCGCCCGGCTCTGCCGGCTGGCGGCATCGCGGCTCGACATGCAGACGGCGGTCGGCAGCCGCATCCTCAACTGGGCCGGGGACCCGTCTTCGTCGTGCGACGCGCTCGCACTGCGTCTTGCCGGCTCCCTGCACGCACTGGTGCTCTCCGGCAGGGCGCCCTCCCTCGCCGCAACTTACCCGCCCCACGCTGTCGATGACGACGCGCTGTGGGCCGCCTGCGAGGCGGCATTCCGCGAACACGAAGCGTTCATTCTGGAGCGACTGAAATCGGCGCCGCAGACGAACGAAGTTCGCCGTTCCGCTGCCTTGTTGCCGGGCTTCCTGACCATCGCCGCCTTGACCGGCAAGCCGCTCGTGCTCTCGGAAATCGGGGCGAGCGCCGGGCTGAACCTGCAATGGGACCGTTACCGCTACCGTCTCGGCAATTCCGTCTGGGGACCGGACTCGGCGGTCGTGCTCGAACCGGACTGGCAGGGTGACGCGCCGCCGACTGCCGATCTTTCCGTCCTCGACCGCGCGGGCTGCGATCTCAATCCGCTCGATCCCTCCTCCACCGAGGACCGCCTGCGGCTTGCCTCCTACATCTGGGCCGACCAACGGGACCGCCTCGATCGCACGGCGGCGGCTCTCGACATCGCCGCAGAGAACGGCCTGACGGTCGAAAGGGCCGACGCCATCGACTGGCTGCAACGACGGCTCGCAACCCGGTTCCGCGGCGCCGTGCACGTGATCTGTCACACCATTGCATGGCAGTACCTGCCGGATGCTTTGAAGGAAGAAGGCGAGGCACTGATCCGCAAGGCGGGACGGGAAGCCTCGGACGACGCGCCGCTCGCCCGCCTGCAACTCGAAGCCGACGGCAAGCCAGACGGGGCGGCATTGACGCTTGAGATCTGGCCGTCAGGCGAACGCCGGGAGATTGGCCGCGCCGACTTCCACGGCCGCTGGATCAAATGGAGGGGCTGGACAGGCCTCTGAGAGGCCTGTCCCGTTTCCGTCAGGCGGCAGCGTCTTCCGCTGCTTCTGCGAGCAGGCCGAAGGCATAGTCCGCAAACGAGCGCCAGCATTCGACGCGGAAGGTTTCCTCATCGACGCGGTGGAGCACGATCTCGATCTTTCCGAGCACGGTGCGTGCGGCAGCTCCTACCGGGAAGATCGCGAGGGACAGGTCGA
Source organism: Rhizobium sp. (assembly GCA_035299345.1). GTDB lineage: Bacteria > Pseudomonadota > Alphaproteobacteria > Rhizobiales > Rhizobiaceae > Allorhizobium. The sequence continues at coordinate 17,058 of DATGWU010000645.1, read as the reverse complement.
GCGAGCAACCGCCGTTGAGCGTGTTTTCCGCACCCGGCCCCGAAACGATGATCGCCGTGTTGCGGTGGGAGACGTCGGTTGCGGCGTGCACCACACCCGCCTCGGCACAGGCGGCCATCAGGTCGCCGCCCTGCTCGTCAATCACCAGCCATTCGTCCGGCCCGAGCCAGAGCGCGGTGCGGCTCTTGGCCGAGGCCGAGGTCTTCGGCTTGACCGGGAGCTTGACGCCGAGCGCCTTCGAAAGGCTGGCCACGGCATCCGCTCCCGCCCGCAGCGAGATGCGCTCCGCCGGAGCCGCCGGCGTCAGCCGGACGACCGTCGATCCGCCATGGGCGCCTTCCAGCACCGATTTCCGAGAAGCCGCCATGAGATCAGCCATGGATGCGTACCCCTTCCTTGTCAAAGAACACCATGTCCGTCACCTCGACGGCGATGGTCTTGTCGGCCATCGGGACATAGAGCGTTTCGCCCATGCGGTTGCGCCCGCCCGCCACCATCGCGATCGCGATCGACCGGCCGGCATTCGGCGACCAGTAGGAGGAGGTCACATGGCCGAGCATGGTCATCGGCTTTGGCTGGTTCGGATCGGCGACGATCTGGCCGCCTTCCTCCAGCACCGTGTTCGGGTCTTTCGTCAGAAGGCCGACCAGTTGCTTGCGACCTTCCTTGACGAGATCCGGACGCTTCAGGCCACGGATGCCGACGAAGTCCGTCTTCTTCTTTGAGACAGCCCAGGCGAGGCCGGCATCGTCCGGGGTCAGCGTCCCGTCGGTGTCCTGGCCGACGATGATGTAGCCCTTCTCGGCGCGCAGGACGTGCATGGTCTCGGTGCCGTAGAGGCACGCACCCATGCTTTCCGCACGGTTCCACACGGCTTCCAGGACCGAAGCGCCGTAATCCGCCGGCACGTTGATTTCGAAGCCGAGTTCGCCCGTGAAGGAAACGCGGAAGAGCCGGGTCGGCACGCCGCAGAACTTGCCTTCGGCGACGCTCATGTGCGGGAAGGCTTCGTTCGAAATGTCGATGCCTTCGACGAAGGGCGCGATGATATCGCGTGCCTTCGGTCCCTGCACTGCGATCACCGCCCACTGTTCGGTGGTCGAGGTGAGCCAGACCTTCAGGTGCGGGAATTCCGTCTGCAGGTAGTCTTCCATGTGCTGGAGGACGCGCGGCGCGCCGCCGGTCGTCGTCGTGACGTGGAAGCGGTCCTCTGCGATGCGGCCGACGACGCCGTCGTCATAAACGAAGCCGTCCTCGCGGGTCATGATGCCGTAGCGGGCCTTGCCCGGTTTCAGCGTGTCCCACGCATTCGTGTAGAGAAGGTTGAGGAAGGTCGCGGCATCCGGACCGACCACCTCGATCTTGCCGAGGGTGGACGCATCGAAGACGCCTGCCACGTCGCGAACCGTCTTGCACTCGCGGTTGACCGCCTGGTGCATGTCCTCGCCCGCCCGCGGATAGTACCAGGCGCGCTTCCAGTTGCCGACATCCTCGAACTCGGCGCCCTGCGCCGCCTCGAAGAAATGCATCGGCGTCTTGCGGGTCGGATCGAAGAGATCGCCGCGCGAGTGATTGATCAGCGTGCCGAAGGTCACAGGCGTGTAGGGCGCACGGAAGGTGGTGAGGCCCACCTGCGGGATCGGCCTGCCGAGCATTTCGGCCGCGATCGCCAGACCGTGCATGTTGGAAAGCTTGCCCTGGTCGGACGCCATGCCGTTGGTGGTGAAGCGCTTGATGTGCTCGATCGAATGCATGCCCTCGCGGACCGCAAGGCGGATATCCTTGGCGCAGACATCGTGCTGGAAGTCGATGAAGGCCTTGACGGTGGTGTCAGGCCCCGCCCCTTCCGCAGCGCCGATCATGCCGCCCGTCCAGTCGAAGGCGTTGCTGCCGGAAAGCTGCACCGGCACCGCACCTGCGGCACCTGCCGCCGCAGCCATCGCCGCACCGGCCGAGGATGCCTCGTCGAGGATCGCCTGCAGGTCGTCGGTGCCGTTGCAGGTGCCGACCGAGACGCATTCCTGCGCGTAGACGTCCGGCAGGAAACGATCATTCGCGGCGTCGAACTTCAGCTTGCCGCGCGACTGCGAGAACAGATGAACGGACGGCGTCCAGCCGGCGGAGACGAGAAGCGCATCGACCTCGATCTTGCGCGACGCACCGCCGCCGTTGCGGCGGACGGTCATCTGCTTGATCCGGAGACGGCCGGCGGTATCGACCACGCCGTGGCCGACCAGCACGTCGATGCCGAGCGAACGGGCTTCCGCCAGCACCTTCTCGCCGGGCTTCTCGCGGCCGTCGACGATCGCGACGACGGAAACGCCGGCGCGCTTCAGGTCGAAGGCAGCTTCGTAGGCGGAGTCATGGGCGGTGTAGACACCGACCTTGGCACCAACGGCAACGCCGAAGTGGTTCAGATAGGTACGCCCCGCGGCCGCCAGCATGATGCCCGGACGGTCGTTGTTGGCGAACACCATGTGCCGTTCGATCGAGCCGGTGGCAAGCACGACGCGCTTGGCGCGGACCTGCCACAGGCGCTCGCGCGGCAGGCCCTTGGCGGGCTTTGCCAGGTGATCGGTCACGCGCTCGGCGAGCGCCACGAAGTTGTGGTTGTAATAGCCGAAGGCGGTGGTGCGGGTCAGAAGGCGCACGTTCGGCATCGAGGCGAGCTTCGCCGCGACGGACTGCGCCCAGTCGTATCCGTTCTGGCCATCGACGGTTGCCGAAGTGTCATAGTGGAAAGCACCGCCGACTTCCGCCTGTTCGTCGCAGACGATCACCTTGGCGCCGGCTTCCGCCGCCGAAAGGGCGGCTGCGAGACCGGCCGCGCCGCCACCGACGACGAGGACGTCGCAATGGGCGTAACGGCTGGAATAGTGATCCGGATCGGCCTCCGTCGGCGCTACGCCGAGACCGGCGGCGCGGCGGATGAAGGGCTCGTAGACCGAATGCCAGAAGCTCTTCGGCCACATGAAGGTCTTGTAGTAGAAGCCGGCGGCGAAGAACGGCGAGGCGAAGTCGTTGAGCTCGCCGATGTCGAACGCGAGACTCGGCCAGCGGTTCTGCGTGCCGATCTTCATGCCGTCGAAGACTTCCTGCACCGTCGCACGGACGTTCGGCTGGCGTCGGGCCGCGTCACGGCTGACGTCGAGCAGCGCGTTCGGCTCTTCCGGGCCGGCAGTCAGAATGCCGCGCGGCCGGTGGTACTTGAACGAACGGCCGGCGAGATGCATGCCGTTGGCGAGCATCGCCGAGGCGACGGTGTCGCCCTCGATCGCCGTCAGGCTCCGGCCGTCGATGGTGAAGCGCGCAGTTCTGGCCGGCGTCAGACGGCCCTTGCCGGGAATACGGTTGGCGCCGCTCATTTGGCAGCTCCCTTGTCTTGGCTGTTGAGAACGGCGGCGACGTCGGGCTTCGGTTCGCCGGCCTTGTAGGTCATCAGGAACTTGTCGCTCACGGTGTCGCGCACCGCGTTGAAGAAGCGGCCGCATCCATGGATGTGGCGCCAGCGTTCGAAGATGAGGCCCTTCGGGTTGTCGCGCAGGAAGAAGTATTCGGCGAATTCCTCGTCGGAGATTTCGGCGATGTGGGCGGGGCGCACGATGTGGGCCTCGCCGGCGCCGCGGAATTCGAGCTCGGAGCGCTCTTCTTCACAATAGGGGCATTTGATCAGCAGCATGATGAGCGGTCCTCGATATCAGTGCGCCACGGCAGCGGCGGCCGCCTCGTCGATCAGACGGCCGGTGCGGAACCGGTCGAGCGTCAGGCCGGCGGCGAGACGGTGCGGTTCGCCCCGCGCGATCAGATGCGCGAAGAGATTGGCCGAACCCGGCGTCGCCTTGAAGCCGCCCGTTCCCCAGCCGGCGTTGACGAAGAGGTTCGGAACCGGCGTCACGCTCTGGATCGGCGAACGGTCGGCGGTGTTGTCGGTGATACCACCCCACTGGCGCATCATCTTGACCCGACGGAACATCGGGAACAGCTCGCAGATGGCATCGAGCGTATGGGTGATGATCTGCAGGCCGCCGGTCTGGGAGTAGGAGTTGTACTGGTCGGTGCCGGCGCCGATGACGAACTCGCCCTTGTCCGACTGCGAGATATAGGCATGCACCGAGTTCGACATGACGACGCAGGGGAAGATCGGCTTCATCGGTTCGGAAACGAGCGCCTGCAGCGGCGTCGAGTGGACCGGAAGCTTGATGCCCGCCATCGCCATGACGACCGAGGAATGGCCGGCGGCGGAGACACCGATCTTCTTTGCACCGATGAAGCCGCGGCTCGTATCGACCCCCGTCACCTCACCGTTCGGGCCGCGCCGGATGCCGGTCACTTCGCAGTTCTGGATGATGTGGACGCCGCGGTCGGATGCCGCACGTGCAAAGCCCCAGGCGACGGCGTCGTGACGGGCCGTGCCGCCGCGGCGCTGCAAGGCCGCCCCGTTGATCGGGTAGCGCGCCGTCTTCGAAATGTCGAGCGGTGGGCAATACGCCTTCGCCTGCTCTGGCGTCAGCCACTCGTTGTCGATACCGTAGAGAGTGTTGGCATGCACGTGGCGCTTGAACGACTGCATGTCGTGGATGTTGTGCGACAGCATCATCACGCCGCGCGGCGAGTACATGACGTTGTAGTTGAGATCCTGGCTCAGCCCTTCCCAGAGCTTCAGCGAGTGCTCGTAGATGTCCATGCTCTCTTCATAGAGATAGTTGGACCGGATGATCGTGGTGTTGCGCCCGGTATTGCCGCCGCCGATCCAGCCGCGCTCGATCACGGCGACATTGGTGATTCCATGTTCCTTGGCGAGATAGTAGGCCGCGCCCAGGCCATGACCGCCGCCGCCGATGATGATCACATCGTAAGACGACCGGGGCTCCGGAGAGGTCCACTGGGCGTCCCAGCCCTTGTGACCGCGCAGCGCCTCGCGTGCCACGGCAAAAACCGAATACTTGCGCATTTCGCCTCAAACTCCTGTGGTTCAGGCAATTGGGTAGGACCTTACAAGTCGCAAATCAATATGCCTTGCGAGCGCCCTTTTGCGACGCATTGCCGTCCGGCTTTTGACATGGGCCGACAAGACGGCGTTTCGCGGGATTTTTCTGCCCCCCGCATCTTCCCAGTCTGGACTTTCCAAGCTCGATCTGCTATTCGACCGCCAAATCGTCAGGCCTCCGCCTCACGAAGCGATAGATTTTTCGCCGGCGATCTGCTCCGGCGGGACCACAACTCTAAACCAAAGGAACGGGATAAACGTGCAGGTACTAGTCCGCGACAACAATGTTGACCAAGCGCTTCGCGCTCTGAAGAAGAAGATGCAGCGCGAGGGTATCTTCCGTGAAATGAAGATGCGCGACTATTATGAAAAGCCGTCGCAGAAGCGCGCTCGCGAGAAGGCCGAAGCCGTTCGCCGCGTCCGCAAGCTGGCCCGCAAGCGTATGCAGCGCGAAGGCCTGATCTCCGCCGGCCGTTCGGGCCGCTGATCCGTCGTTTTTTCGACGTTTTCCGATGTTCTAAGGGCGGGGGCGACGGGTCGCCACCGCTCTTTACATTTGTGAAGTCAAACACCTGCCCTCGTTACGGAAAGCATACCGGAAAATGGTCGTCACTTCTGTTTCCCCTCATGCCCTGGCACACAAGGTCGAGGAGCATCGCCGTGTGCGCATCGGCTTCATGCTCGGAACAGCGGCGGTGATTGCAGCCCTCGGGCTTTCGGGTTGCCAGTCGACTTCGACGACGAGTGACATGATCCGAATCGACCGGGCGCAGGGGTCGGAAGAGAACATCGCCTCGCTCTCCGCCGTGATCGCGGCCAATCCGCAGGATCCGGAAGGCTACAACGTCCGCGGCTCCGCCTATGGCCGCGCCGGTGAATTCCGCAGGGCGGTCGACGACTTCAACACGGCGCTCAAGCTCAACCCGAACTTTTACCAGGCCTATGCCAACCGCGCGCTCGTGCTGCGCAACATGGGCAAGCCGGTGGAAGCGGCAAACGACTATAGCGCGGCGCTGCGCATCAACCCGAGCTACGACGTCGCCTATATCGGCCGCGGCAACATCTACCGCCAGGCGGGCCGGATCGACGAGGCCTTCAGCGATTTCAACCGCGCGATCGAGCTCGACACCACCGACGGACGCGCTTATCACAATCGCGGGCTGATCTACCAGCTTCGCAGCCAGCACGACAAGGCGATCGACGACTTCTCGAAGGCCATTTCGCTGTCGCCGAGTTCACCCGAGCCACACAACGGCCGTGGCATCTCCTATCTGGCGCTGAACAACGACGATAACGCGTTCGCCGACTTCAACCACGCCATCGAGCTCAACCCCAAGATTGCCGAATCCTGGGCCAACCAGGCGCTGATTTACGAGCGGCGGGGCGACAAGGCCCGCGCGGCCAAGTCCTTCGCACATGCGCTGTCGCTCGATCCGAAGTACAAGCCGGCCGCCGACGGCCTCGCCCGCACGCGCGGCGCATCGAGCTGACCAGCCGGGGCCTGCGTGCCCCTCCCCTATTCTCGATCATAGAATGAGCCATCCACCGGCGAGTGCGGCATCGCCGTCATCTCGGCGGCACGGCCGTGCTTCTCGAAAAAAAAGGCCCCGCCGGAGCGGGGCCTCGAAAGCGGTGGCTGCAGCCGGTCCGGTATCAGCGCAGGAGATAGATGCCGGCGACCGTGAGCACGACGAAAAGGACCAGCCCGCCGAAGAAGCCGGCGGCGGTGAAGAAGCCAGCCGCCATTGCGATCATCAGCGCAGCGAGAATCACGGTGCCGTATTTCGCACCGGCAATGAAGAGATCATAGGTCTTCTCGTGCTCGGCGTAGTTCATCGAAGCGCCGGTTTCGACCGGTCCGGTGTGATGTTCGCTCATGATATGTCTCCCCTTGAGGCGGCCGCTATTTGCTGGTCGATGAAACTGTCTCCCGGAACCTCGGGTTCCCAGGCGACGAGCCATCGCTCTTCCCTTTCGTCCGACTTATACCAAGCGCGTGGGAAGTGCAATCAGTTCGCAACTGGCGCTCAGGTCAAAAGTGGACGCCGCTGACGGCTCCCTGGATATGCCCTTCCGCCACCAGTCGCGCCGACGGGCGGATGGTGAGCGGCGGCAACCGGGCTTCGCCGTTTCGGCCGAACATCAGGCGACGCTCGTGCTCCCCGGAATCGAAGAAGGGGTAGCGCTGAAGCAGCTTCGCACCCGTCTTGTGGGTGTCGGTTGCGAGCAGGTTCAGCTCGAGGCCGTAGATTTCGGTCATGCGACGTTCGATGATCGTATCCGCATAGAATACCCGCCGGTAGAACGCCGCGTGGGCGGGACGCACGTGCTGCAGCACCCGGTCGGCCTTGAAATAGGCAGCGGCGACGATGCTCGGACGCAGCGTGATGTAGGGGATGACCGGGAGTTCCGCGGCCACCTGCGGATCGGCGGCGAACCGCGCGGGGTCGATGAGCGTCAGCCCCGCATCGAGGAAATCGTCGATCGCATCCGGGAACACGCCGGACGACTGGCAGACCGGATGATCGGGCGTGACGTAGTGCAGCCGGATCGTGCTCACCAGTTCCTCGAAGTAGTACACGCCGAAGACATAGGCGTGGTCGTCGAAGTCGATGTCGTCCAGCAGCCTTGCACCTCCGACGGGCAGGACATCGGCCGCCTTGTAGGCGCGGTAGCGCAGCCGTTCGATATCCCTGAAGTCCTCCGCGCATTCGATCCGCCGGTATTCGACGTGGTCGAGAAGCTGCATAAGTCGTCCGGAAAAACTTTCCTCGACGGAAACATGTACATTCATCTGAAAAACTCTCAGTTAACGTTTCGTTAACCAAAGAATAGCAGTCGCCGGCAACTTTCACAGTCTCATCGGCGGAATGGCGTGCATTTTAACGAGAATTATGGTTAATGAAGGGCCGGAAAGCGTCGCATGCGACGCTACCAGACTCAAAAACCCCTAAATTTATACTGGATTGTACTTAAGCACTTACTTGTCGACGTCAGGCGGCACCGGCGTTCCGTGCCATCTTGGCACTCGTCTCCGCCCTCTCCGCCAGCAGGCCGATGGTCTCGGAGGCGACGGGCACCGAAAAGACATAGCCCTGGATCAGGTCGGCGCATTCATACTTCCGCAGCAGCGCGAGCTGATCCTCCGTCTCGACCCCTTCGATGACGATTTCGAGGTCGAGCTGGCGCGACATCGTCACGATGCCGCGAAGCAACCGGAAGCGGCGGGCGTCCTCCGAGATATCACGGACGAAGGAGCGGTCGATCTTCACGATGTCGACGGGCAGCGTATCGAGGTAGCTGAGGCTCGAGAAGCCTGTACCGAAGTCGTCGATCGCGATGGTGATTCCCTGCGCGCGCAACTGCTCCAGAATGAGCCGTACATTGGCGACTTCCTCGACGAGACTTCCCTCGGTGACCTCAAGATGAAGCCTCGCGGGCGCAAGGCCGGCCTCATTCACCGCATCCATCACCACCTGGATGATCGCGTCGTTGCGCAGATCGTGCTCGGAGAGATTGACCGACACGCTGATGTGCTCCGGCCATGTCGTGCAATCGCGACACGCCCGCGTGATCATGAAGCGGGTGATCTCGGAGACGATGCCCATCTCTTCGGCGATATGGATGAAGACGTCGGGCGGGATCGCTCCGCGTTCCGGATGGGTCCAGCGCGACAGCGCCTCGCAACAGTCGATGCTCGAACCGTCGAGCCTGAACATGGGCTGGTAGACGACATCGAGCGAGCCGGCAGCCACCGCCGCGGCAAGGTCTGTCTTCAGCTGCTGCCTCTCGACATAGCGGGCGTCCATCTCCTGCGCGAAGACGGTGAACACGCCCCTGCCACGGGATTTCGATTCGTAGAGCGCCAGATCGGCCTTGATCTGCCACTCCTCCATACGCAGGTCGGCGCTGTCCAGGATCACCGCACCCGCGCTGAACGAAACCGGTGTCATCGTTCCTTCGACCTCGTAATCGGCGCTTGCGGCTGCATGGAGCTCCCGCATCCTCGATTCCAGGTCGCTGTCTCGCGCCACATTCGGGAAGAAGAGCGCAAAATGATCCCCGACGAGATGGCCGACCAGCGCCTCGCGGCCGGCGAGCGCCTGAAGCCGGCTTGCGATCACCACCAGCAACCGATCTCCGGCGAGGTGCCCCCGCATGTCGTTGACGTGCTTCAACTCCGCGACATCGAGAACCAGGAAGCCCACTTCGCCCGGCTCCCGACGTCTGGCGAGTTCGTCCTTCACCAGTTCGGAAAAGTAGTTGCGATGGGGCAAGCCCGTCAGGGTGTCGAAACGGACCATATGCAGAATCTTCCGGTCGGCACGCACCCTTGCGGTGACGTCCTCGAAGATCAGCACCACGCCGCCTTCAGGCCGGCGGGTCGCGGAAAACTCGAGGATCATGTCCTCGGAAAACTGCATGACGGCGCGGGAGATCGTCCCGTCCGTCAGCTGGGAAAGCTGCTTCTGGATCAGGCCCGGCATTGATCCGTCGATGAAGGCGTGGCGCGTGCCGTAGCGCAGGACGACGTCGAGATCGCAGTTCTTGAGCTGGCTGCGGTCTCCGAGGTGAAGGAGTTCACAGGCCCTGCGGTTGATAACCTCGATCCGGTTGTCGGGATCGAGCATCAGGAGCCCGTGCGTCATGTTGTTCAGCGCCGTGTCGAAACTGCCGGCAATCTTCTTCATCTCCTGGGACGCGACCACATTCTCATAGAGGAATTCCCGCACGCCCGTCGCCATGGACTGGGTCGTGAGCATGAACGGGATCAGCATGATCGACAGCAGCAGCTTGTAGGGGTCGCCGGAGAACATCGCGCCGACGATGATCGGCAGGCAGGCGGCCATGGTCTGCAGGCTGACGGCCATCCGCGACCCGTAGTTGCGTCCGACCACCGAGACCATGGAAGCCAGCGTGACCGCCACGCAGGCCAGTTCCACGAAGGTGTCCTCGAAGAAGAGTATGGCGTAGCCGCAACCGATACCGAGGATCACCGCGGTCGACGCCGCGCCGACGACGTACCGAAGCTCCCAGCGGGCGATCTCCTGGCGGCTCCACAACGTCTTGTCGGCCTTGCTGAAGCGGGCGAAGAGCCGGATCCGATGCGCAAAAACGACGAGGAAGGCGATCGACAGGCCGATATAGAAGAGGTCCCGCGTCTTATGATAGACGGCCAGATAGGTGAGGATGTGGGCCGCCATCCCGACGAAGAGCGTCTGGCGGTTGCCGAACAGGGACTCGACGAAGGACAGGTAGACGTCCGTCGGCACAGCTGCACTTCGAGCCTTCATCCAGGGAGCCTCCTCCGCGACGGGCACGGTATAAAGAAGAAATTAAGATTTGATTGCGCAAGTATGAACGAATCTCCGCAGTCCCATGCCCCGCCGGCCATCATCTCCCGTTCACGGTTCATCCGGACCCGACGTCCGGAGAGCCCCGGCAAAAGGCGCCAATCCGCAGCTGCCCCTCAAATCTTATCGGAAACACTTTAGCCTTTAGTCTAATTTCGAAGCGGGACCGCGAACCGCCGCCGCAATACATCAACAATCTCTAATAAATTACCGAATTTCCTGATCCACACCGCCGACTGTGCCATATCGGCCCAAAACTGTATAGATCGCCAGCGTTCCCAACCGTTTGACGCGGATCAATATCCGGACCGGGCGAAGACATCGACACGACAGCGGCTGCGGGCGGATCACGCACCCGACCACCATGTCGCCGGCTCCGCCGGCGGGCGCAAGCGCTCCTTCGCCGAAGCCCGGCGATGGCGCGGTTGCGCCATCCCCACCCTTGTTCTATGGAAAATTACAGGTTTCAGGGAGAAAAACCGACATGTCATTACTATTGGGGATCAGCCGCCTGATCGATGCGATCAACGGCGCAATCGGACGTTGGGTGTCGTGGCTACTGCTTGCCGCCGTCCTCATCAGCGCAGGTAACGCAGTCGTCCGCAAGATGTTCGACATCTCGTCGAACGCCTGGCTCGAATTGCAGTGGTATCTCTACGGGACGGTGTTCATGCTCGCGGCGGCTTACGCGCTGCTCAAGAACGAGCACATCCGCATCGATATCGTTTCCAGCGGCTGGAGCCGGCGGACGCGCAACTGGATCGACCTGATCCTGCACATCATTTTCCTTGTCCCCTTCTCCTTCCTGATGACTTGGCTCGCCTGGCCATGGTTCTGGAACTCCTATCGGATCGGTGAAATCTCCTCGAGCGCAGGCGGCCTGATCGTCTGGCCGGCGAAAGCCGCCATCCTCGTCGGCTTCCTCCTTCTGAGCGCTCAGGCGGTGTCCGAGATCATCAAGCGCGCGGCGATCGTGTTCGGCTACCTCAAGGACCAGCCCGAAGACAGCCACGAAGTGACGGGACACTGACATGATCGATTTCATCGCCCACAATCTCGCCCCGATCATGTTCACCTCGGTGATGCTGATGCTGCTGCTCGGCTATCCCGTGGCCTTCACCCTCGCTGCCGGCGGCCTGATCTATTTCGCCCTCGGCGTCGAACTTTCGGCGATCTCGCCGGAAATCAGGCTGTTCTGGCCCCTCCTGCAGTCCCACCCGGACCGTATCTACGGCGTGATGTACAACGACACGCTTCTCGCCATCCCATTCTTTACCTTCATGGGACTGATCCTCGAGCGGTCACGGATGGCGGAAGATCTGCTCGACACCATCGGGCAGTTGTTCGGGCCGATTCGCGGCGGTCTCGCCTATGCGGTCATCCTCGTCGGTGCGCTGCTCGGCGCCACCACCGGCGTCGTCGCGGCCTCCGTGATGGCGATGGGCCTGATCTCCCTGCCGATCATGCTGCGCTACAACTACAATCGCCCGCTGGTCGCCGGCACGATCGCCGCATCGGGTACCTTGGCGCAGATCGTTCCTCCCTCGCTCGTGCTCATCGTCATGGCGGACCAGCTCGGCCGCTCGGTGGGGGACATGTATGTCGGCGCGCTTTACCCGGCGATCCTGATCGTCGCGAGCTACTGCGCCTACATCTTCGTCGTCTCGCTCGTCCGGCCGCAATGGGCCCCGGCCCTGCCGCTCGAAGCGCGCACCCTCGGCGGCGGCGTCACATCTCTGACGGCGATGGTGGCGGTGGCGGCAGCCCTTTATTTCATCGGGCACGAATACCTGTTCACCGGCATTGCAAGCCCTGAATGGCGTCTCGTCGCCGCCCTCGCCTTTGGCGTGATCGCCGTCTATCTCGTCGCACTCGCCAACCGGCAGTTCAGCCTCAACCTCATCTCCCGGCTCGCACAGCAGGTCATCATCGTGTTGATCCCGCCGCTGGCGCTGATCTTCCTGGTGCTCGGAACGATCTTTCTCGGGATCGCGACACCGACGGAAGGCGGCGCCATGGGCGCCACCGGCGCACTGATCATGGCCGCCCTCAAGGGACGCCTGTCGCTCGGGACGCTCAAGCACTCTCTCGATGCCACGACGAAGCTCTCCGCCTTTGTCATGATGATCCTCATCGGTGCTCGCGTCTTCGGTCTCACCTTCTACGGCATCAACGGCAATATCTGGATCGAGGAACTGCTGACGGGGCTTCCGGGCGGCGAATACGGCTTCCTGGTCGTCGTCACGATCATCGTCTTCATTCTCGGCTGCTTCATCGATTTCTTCGAGATCGCCTTCATCATGGTGCCGTTGCTCGCACCAGTCGCTGACAAGCTCGGTATCGACCTCGTCTGGTTCGGCGTGATCCTAGGCATCAACCTGCAGACGTCGTTCCTGACGCCGCCCTTCGGCTTCTCGCTGTTCTACCTGCGCTCCATCGCGCCGGCGGGACGCTGGAAGGACGAGGCGACCGGCAGGATGATGGACGGCATGAAGACGCTGGACATCTATAAGGGTGTGCTGCCGTATATCGTGATCCAGTTCGTGATGATCATGGTGGTCATCGCCTTCCCGAGCCTCGTCATGCGCTACAAGGCGGGTGTGGAAGCGATTAACCCGGATGACGTCAAGATCGAGATTCCGGGCTTCGGCCAGGGCGGAGGCATGTCCCTGCCGCCCCTCGGCCAGGACGGCGGAACCGGCGCTCCGAACCTGGGACTGCCGCCCATCGGTGGCACCGGTTCACAGGCGCCCTCGATGCCGTCGCTGGGCCTGCCGCCCCTCAATCTCGGCGGCGAGCAGCCGGCACCCGCGCCGACTCCCGCACCCGGTGCCGGCAGCCCCAACATGGACCTGAGCCAGCCCCCGGTCATCAAATGAGAGAACGAGAAACGGCGCCCAAGCGGCGCCGTTTTCTTTGCTGCATCTTTTCCCGTGCACATTTTGCCCAAAAGAAGAGCCCCGGGATCACTCCCGGGGCTCGGCATGTGCGCTTGCGGACCTGAGCTTAGAGCTTGCCGGCGCGCTGCTGGATCATCATGAAGGTGTCGAAGGTGTACTCGCCGAGCTGGGCCCAGAGATAGGCGTCCTTCTTGAAGGCCAGCTGGTCTTCGTAGACCTTCTTGAAGTGCGGGCTCTGCGCCGAAAGCTCCGCGTAGATCTCGACAGCCGACTGATAGCAGGCTTCCAGGATCTCCTGGCTGAACGGACGGAGAACCGTGCCTTCGGCAACGAGCTGCTTCAGGGCCGGCGGGTTCTTGACGTCGTACTTCGCCATCATGTTGGTGTTGGCGAAGGCGCAGGCATCCTGGAGGACCGCCTGGTAGTTCTTCGGCAGGCTGTTGAACTTCTCCAGGTTGAAGAAGCCATGGACGACCGGGCCGGCTTCCCAGAAGCCGGGATAGTAGTAGTACTTGGCGACCTTGTGGAAGCCGAGCTTCTGGTCGTCGTAGGGGCCGACGAATTCGGCCGCATCGATCGTGCCCTTTTCGAGCGCCGGATAGATATCGCCGCCCGCGAGCTGCTGCGGTACGACACCGACCTTTTCCAGCACCTTGCCGGCGAGACCAGCGATGCGCATCTTCAGGCCCTTGAGGTCGTCGACGGTATTGATTTCCTTGCGGAACCAGCCGCCCATCTGGACGCCCGTGTTCCCCGCCGGAAGACCGTAGAGGCCCTGGGTCGCATAGAACTCGTTCATCAGCGTGTTGCCGTTACCCTGGTAGAACCAGGCGTTGGACATCCGCGCGTTGAGACCGAAGGGAATGGCGGTACCGAAGGCGAAGGTCGGTTCCTTGCCCCAGAAGTAATAGGACGTGGTATGCGCGGCTTCCACGGTACCGGCGGCTACCGCGTCCACGGCCTGCAGGCCCGGCACGATTTCACCGGCTGCGAAAACCTGGATGTTGAAATTGCCGTCGGTCGCGGCGGCGACGCGCTCGGCGATATCGGTCGCACCACCGAAAATGGTGTCGAGCGACTTGGGGAACGAAGACGTCATGCGCCAGGTGACCTTCGGATTCTCCTGGGCGATGGCCGGTGCGGCCAGGACGGTGGAAGCAGCAACGCCCGCACCCGTAACCCCGGCCTTTTTGATGAATGAACGACGATCCATAAAAGTAAAACCTCCCTTTAGATCTGCCCCGACAGGAAAGCTCCCGTACCTGCCCAACAGCAGTCCCCGCGAGATAACCATTTTGGGTGAACCCTTTCAAGCGCTTGAGAAATATTCTTTCGGCCTATAACGATTGCTTGTTCCGACAATTTCTCGCGACCTCGGAAATGCTGCGCATTTCCTGCGTCTACCCACCCTTTTTGGCAGCTTCTCGTGTCGCGCCGACGGCGGAAAGACTATTGACTTCCCTCGCCGGAGCACGGCAGAAATCGCACATCCCGCCGCATCTTCTGGAGACCATGATGCCGAAGCCGATCATCGCCATCCCCGCCGACATCCGGGAGTTCGATGGCACCGTCTGGCATGCGGCGCAGAATCAGTATGTCCGCGCGGCGCTCAAGGTCGCCGACGTGATGTCGTTCATCATTCCAGCCTTCGAGGAGGGCAACGAGACGGACGCATTGCTCGACCGTGTGGACGGCCTGCTCGTCTCCGGCTCGGCGACGAACGTGCATCCTTCCCTCTATGGCGCCGAGGCGAAGGAGAGCGACGGACCTTTCGACCCGGCACGCGATGCGACGACACTGCCCCTCATTCGCCGGGCACTCGAACGGGGCATTCCGCTTCTGGCGATCTGCCGCGGGATCCAGGAACTCAACGTCGCGCTCGGCGGAACGCTCGCGACCGAGATCCACGAGCAGCCCGGTATCTGGGACCATCGCAAGCCGGCCGACGTCGAACGCGACGTCGCCTTCTCGATCCGCCAGGACGTGATCGTCGCCGAGGGCTCCTGCATCGCCCGCTATCTCGGAGCCGGCAAGATCAAGGTGAATTCACTGCATCGTCAGGCGATCTCGAAAACGGCGCCGGGTCTGCAGGTGGAAGCCGTGGCCGAAGACGGCACCATCGAGGCCGTCTCCGTGATCGGCGCCCGAGGATTTGCCGTCGGCGTGCAATGGCATCCGGAATACTGGGCCGAAACCGACAAGCCCTCCCGCACCCTCTTCGAAGCCTTCGGCGAGGCCGTGCGCACCTATGCGAGCGCGCGGGCACTCACCGCGTGAGGCGATAAGGCCGCTGCCGCAAAGGCTTCTGCGGCGTCTCCAGCACCGGCGTCAGGACCCGGCCGGTCTCGAACCAGGCAATCAGATTGTCGACCACCAGATCGGCCATGGCGTTGCGCGTCGGCACCGAGGCGGACGCGACATGCGGCAACAGCGAGACATTCGGGAAGGTCAGCAGCTCCTCAGGAACATGCGGCTCGTCCTGAAACACGTCGAGCCCGGCGCCGGCGATGGTGCCGTCGCGAAGGGCATCGATCAGCGCCTCCTCATCGACCGTCCAGCCGCGACCGACATTGATCAGGACGCCGTTCGGGCCGAGAGCTGAGAGCACCTCGGCGTTGATCGCCTTGAAGGTTTCCGGCGTCTTCGGAACGATTGAGATCAGCGTGTCGACCGCCTCGGCAAGCGCCGTCAAAGACGGGAAATAGCCGTAGCCGAGATCCGCTCTCGGACGGCGGGTGTGATAACTGATCCTGACCTTGAAGGGCTCCAGCCTGCGCGCGATCTCAAGGCCGATGCGGCCGAGCCCGTGAATGCCGACATGCCGTCCCTTGAGCGACAGCGGCGAAAGCGGAAACGGCCCTTCACGTTCCCATCGGCCCTCGCGCAGCCAGGTTTCCGCCTGCGGCAACTGGCGGACGGTGTTGATGAGCAGGGCCACGGCAGTGTCGGCAACCTCGTCGTTCAGCACATCCGGCGTGTTGGTGACGACGATCCCGCGCCCGGCCGCCTCTGCGACGTCAACGGCGTCATAGCCGACACCGAAGCTCGAGATCACCTGGAGATTGGGAAGCTGCGCAATCCAGCGCCCCGGCAGGGCGCCGGAAACGGCGACACCGCGGACGCGTGCCGCCTCGGCCTCGCCGAGTTCCAGGTCCGGCCCGTGCGGCACACGCAGGACGTCGAAACGCTCGGCAAGCCTGTCCGTGACCCTCGGATTGATACGGCCGGGCACGAGGATCGTCGGGCGCGGCTGTATCGCCATGGTCTGCTCCTTATCGCTTGATGGGGCCGGTCGACTGGCGGATACGCATTTCCGGCTTGATGAGATGGATGCCGTCCGGCTCGTGGCTGCCCGCCAGTTTATCGAGAAGCGCGCGGGCTGCAAGCCTTCCGACCTCCGCCTGACCGTTCCACACCGTCGTCAGCGCGGGTGTCGCGATCGACGCCTCCTCGAGGTCGTCGTAGCCGGTGACGGAAATATCCTTGCCGGGGATGAGGCCGGCACGCGCAATGCCGTTCATCAGGCCGATCGCCACCAGGTCGTTCCAGCAGACGGCGGCCGTCGGCTTCTGCGGCAGCGAAAGGAAGTGCACCGCCGCCTCGAAGCCACCCTGCTTGGTACGGGGACCGGGAATACGCAGCGCCGGATCGACCTCGATGCCCGCCTTGCGAAGCGCGTTCACATAGCCCTGGTAGCGGTCGCGCCCGGTCGAGGTCTGGTCGGTGCCGCCGATCATCGCGATGGTCCGGTGGCCGAGACCGATCAGGTGGTTGGTGGCGAGCGAGATGCCGTAACTGTCGTCGCCGCGATAGGTCG
>DATGWU010000644.1:0-11281 GCA_035299345.1 Rhizobium sp. | reverse complement strand
CCCCGCCGTAGAACATGACCCGGTAATAGCGTTCGGCCGCGGCGACCAGGCGGGCGTTCTGGGCGGCATCGAGAAAGCCTTCGCGGTCGTGCGGCTCGTATTCGAGCTGTTTTTCCAGCAGCGTGCGGCACTGCTCGACCACGCTCTCCTCGCATTTGCGGTAGGCATCCGTCAGCACCGCCCGTCCATAGGTCGAGGGATCGTGCTGCCACGGCGTGAGGCAACCGTAATGCTCTCGCGCCGTCGCCGCCGCCGCCGGGTCGACGCCTTCCAGATAGGTGAGCACCGAGGCGATCGAGGCGGTCAGGTTGTACATGTCGAGACCATAGAAACGGCAGCATTCCGTGCGCGGGCGCCCGCTGTTGTGGCGCCGCATCCAGGCGAAGAATTCCACCATCTCGGCATTGCGCCACATCCAGACCGGGAAGCGCTCGAAAGGTGTCGGCTGGTCCGGATGCGGGGGCAGGCCTCGTGCCTGCCGGTCGATCATCGCCGCATCAGGCCAGTCTGCTTCGACGGCAACGATAGTGAAGCCGTGTTTTTCAACGAGATGCCGGGTGATGGCGCTTCGTGCGTGGTAGAATTCGGAGGTCCCGTGGGTCGCCTCGCCGAGCAGCACCACCCGCTTGCCGGCGAAGCGGTCGAAGGCTTTCGCGAAACCCGTCTCACCGGGCTCCGGCAGCGGCTCCGCCGCCGCGCGGATCGCCGCGGAAAGTGGCTGTCCGCGCGGGTCTGCTCCGGATGACCGGTACCTTGTTTGGCTGCCTTCCGCCATTCGGGTAACCTCCGTTCTTTCCCTGAACGATACCGACTAACGACGCGGACGGCCGTAAAGCTCTCGCAGCTCGTTCTTTGCCGCCTCCAGCACCGCTTTCCGCTCCTTGGGCAGGTTGCTGCCCGCCCGGTTCAGATAGAACGCCAGCATCGACATCGCCGACCGGAAGGGGCTGCTCTTGCGCCGCGAGGACGCCTCGGCGGAGGCTTTCAACGATTTCGCCACCGCCTTCGGATCGTCCTTCAGGAACACGTCCTCTTCCAGATCGAGCGCATTGCTGTGCTCCGTCACATCCTGGGACCACCGCTTGCGCTTCCGCTCGTCGCCGGCCATGGCCTGCCCTCCGCGGTTCGTGCCTCAGTTCCCGTCGAAGTCTACCACGGATCGCGCGGACAGTCCGCCCGACGGGCCGGCTCCGCAAAAATGCGAAAGCCGCCGGGGTGACCGGCGGCTCGAAGGTCGAAAGACGGTGCTCGCGACCGGCTATGCGGCGTAGGCACTCCGTTCGGAGCGGGCGTTTCCTTCCGGCAGCCGGAACTGACTGACGAGATGCATGAGGGCATCCGCCTCGTCGGCGAGCTGGCGGGTCGCGGCATTGGTCTCCTCGACCATCGCGGCGTTGCGCTGGGTCATCTGGTCCATGGCGTTGACGGAAGAATTGACCTCCGCCAGCGCATTCGACTGGTCGCGGCTTGCCATCGCGATCATGGCGACGCGCTCGGAGACGGTGATGATGTTCGCCGAGATTTCGGCGAGCACCGCGCCCGTCTGCTGCACCAGCTTGGCGCCAGAGGACACCTCGGTGCTCGACTTGTGGATCAAGTCCTTGATCTGCTGGGCCGCACCCGCCGAACGCTGGGCGAGTTCACGCACCTCCTGCGCAACCACCGCGAAGCCCTTGCCCGCCTCGCCGGCTCTCGCCGCCTCGATGCCGGCATTGAGCGCAAGCAGGTTGGTCTGGAAGGCGATCTCGTCGATGACGTCGATGATCTGCACGATCTGGCCCGACGCGTCCTCGATCCGGCCCATCGCCGCGATCGCGTTGCCGACGACGACGGACGAGGTGTCGGCGCGGCTCTTGGTGTCGGCGACGATCACGTTGGCTTCCTCGGCCTGTTCGGCGGAAGACTTGACAGTGACGGTGATCTCCTCGACGGCGGCGGCGGTTTCCTCGAGCGAAGCCGCCTGCTGTTCCGTGCGCTTGGCGAGGTTGTCGGCAGCAGAGCTCATCTCCGCGGCGTTGCGCTGGATCATATAGGTGTTCGAGCGCACCTGCGTCATCGTTTCCTGCAGGCGCTGCAGGGACTGGTTGAAGTCGTTGCGAAGCTGCTCCAGCCGGCCGTTGAAGGGCGTATTGATGGTCTCGGAGATGTCGCCCTGTGCAAGGCGGCCGAGGCCCGCGGCGAGCGCCGTCACGGCAAACTCGATCTGGCGATCGGTCTCCTGTTTTTCGAGGTCGTTGCGACGGCGCTCTTCTTCCGCCTCCGCCCGTTCAGCCTCGCTGCGGTGTTCGATCTCCATCTTCGAGAGCGCGTTCTGCTTGAAGACGCCGAGCGCACGCGCCATCTCGCCGATCTCGTCGACGCGGCTTTCGCCGGTGATCTTGGTGTCGAGCACGCCGTCCGCCAGCCGGCGCATGGCTGCGGTGATCTGGCCGATCGGCCCCTTGAAGGTAAGGACTAGGCCGATACCGGCGAAGACCGAGATGATAATGCCGAGAGCGGTCGCGCTGATCGAGATCGAATTGGCCTCGCGGCGGTCGTTGCCGGCACTCTGCTTCTGCACTTCGGCGAAGGAGGTCAGCTGTCCCCAGATGACACCGAGGTCGCCGGCGGCTTCATCGAAGCGGGCCTTGCGCTCCTGGCTGACCTTCACGAGATCGGCGCTCGCCTTCTCCATGGTATCGACCGCCGGCACGAGATCCTTCTCGAGCGCGGCATAGAAGGGCAGATCCGACGCGGTCTCCCTGAGCTTGCCCATATCCTTGCGCATGGAGGCGAATTCCTGTTCCAGGCGCTTGCGATTCTCTTCCGTCGGCGCAAGCAGGAAGCGGGCCATCATGATCTGGATCGAATAGCCGGAAGTCATCAGCTGGCGCCCGTCGTTGAGCACGGCCGTCGCCTTTTCCAGCGGCGCGTCGAGCTCACCGAACTTGATGGTCGCGTCCTTCATCTTCTGCTGCGCGGCGAGGCCGAGATAGGCGTTGAGCTGGGTGAAGTTGCGGACCTTACCAGCCATGTCAGTCACGGCGGCTTCCGACTTGTCGTTTGCTGCCACCGCGGCTTCGAGATCGCCGATGAGCTTCTCGATGGTCTTTGCGGCGGACTTGTTGGCATCCGGCAGGGACATTGCGAGGACACGCAACCGCTTCTTCATCTCCGGCAGGGCGCCGGCGATCACCGTGAATTTTTCGTCCGGGGTCGCCGCCTTGCCGAAGGCGCGGCCGGTATCGACGAGGAAGCTTCCCATGCCGCGGATGTGTTCGGCCTCGCGCAGCATGTTCTTGGCGGCGGTGTCGTCGTCCTGAACCGCGCGCTGGACCTTCTTCAGCGATTCGGTGATGTCGACCTGCGAATTGACGACGGTGCTGACGCCCTTCTGGATCGTCTTGACGAGACCGGCTTCCGTCTCGTGCAGCGACCAGAGGTCGTCGATGCGGGTCACGACCTTGTCGACCAGGCCCGAAGCGCTTTCGAGTTCGGAGCGCCCGTCGGCATCCTCGCCGAGCTGGGCGAGCGTCGTCTGGAGCACATCCTGCTGTTCCTTCAGCCGACCCTTGACGTCGTCACGCCCCTGCTCGGTGGTGTGCGCGAGGAATTCGTTCATCGCCGCCGATACGTCGCGGAAACCGCTCAAGGACTGGAGCACGCTGTTCGATATCTCGATCCGGCCCTGCAATAGGCCAGAAGCCCACAGCCCCGTGAACCCGACGGCGGATATGCTGATGACGAAGGGCAGGATGAAGATCAGCACCTTTGTCTGGATATTGAAACGTGACAGAACTCGATCAATGAACACTTGCAATCCTCCTCCGGAGTCCCCGTCCGGCAAATATCGTCACATGCTGCACCGGCAATGCTGCACGGATAACTGGTGGAGACTAGGCGAAAGTTCACTAACAGCCGCTTAAGAGGGACGGACTCTCTTCCCGCTTCGACACATCGCATTTGCGACCACCGCGACTGCGGGAATGACCTTTAGTGCTCGGGATGGGCCTTGCCGGCCCGCTTCAGCCAGCCCGAGAGTTCGGCCTCCGCCCGTTCCAGGGCCGCGTGGTTGAGGAGCTTGCGCAGGAAGGCGATCGTTACCGCCCGGGCGCGAAGATTGAACCACGCCTCACCATGCGATTCGACAGATGGCTGGTAGACGCCGAGCTTCTCGTAGAGGCTCTGGAGGCGGTTCTGCACACTCCTGAGCGACAGATGGCGCCTCGAGGCGATCGCCCTGTCGGTAAGGCCGAGCGCGATGTCGACGAGGATTTCGTATTCGGAATCGGTGAAACCGCGGGCAGTGCCAAGACTGCGCTGCTGCAGGCCGCGGACTTCGCGATCGATCATGCACTGGCTCTCGACGAAGATCGCCCGCAGCGCGAGGCGAAGCCGTTCGTCGGAGGCCGATTTCAGGATGTAGCCGTAGGCCGCCCCGTCGGGCACGATGCGGGCGATCCCCCGCACGTTCGCCTCGTCGGCATAGTTCGACCAGAAGAGGATGCTGGTGTCCGGCCGCTCGTGCCAGATCGTCCGCGCCGCCTCGATGCCGTTTTTCGGGCTCATCTGCAGGTCCATGACGATCCGGTCGAACCGGTGTTCGCGTGCGAGCTTTTCGGCGGCGACGCCGTCCTCGGCCTCCATGATGAGGTCGCATTCGGGCAGCGCCGCGCGAACCGCCTCGTTCAGGTAGCTGCGGTGCAGGGGATCATCCTCGACGATCAGTACCTTCATAACTTCTCCCCTTCCCCGGGCGCGGCGAGCCTCACTCGCACATAGGAGCCGTTGGCGTCGCTGCCGCAGGAGAACTGCGCAGCGATCAGGCGCGCCCGCGTGCGCATGTTCTCGATGCCGCTGCCGCGGGCGCCCGATTTCTGCTTCATGCCGACGCCGTTGTCGCGGATTTCGAGGATGAGATGGTGCGCGTCCCGGGTGAGATGCACGTCCAGCCGGTCGCCGTCGGAGTGGCGGATGGCGTTGTTGATCGCCTCCTGTGCGATGCGGAAAATCGCCAGCGAAACCGTCTGGGGTAGCCGGTTGCAGGCGCCGTCGGTGTCGTCGACCAGGTGCCAGTCGAAGGTCATGCCGCTGTCGCGGACCGACCGCTCGATCTGGGTCTCGATCGCCTCGACGAGCCCGAAGAGCTGCAGCACCGAGGGGCGCGCCTGTTCGATGATTTGGCGGAGGTCGTGCATGGATTCCTGCAGGCTGCGTGCCAGCGGCTCCAGCATCTCTCCGGGCAGGCTCGACATCAGGCTCAGTCGTTCGAGGCGGCGCGACAGCCGCGTCATGTCGGCGAGCGTCTGGTCGTGCAGTTCCATGCCGATGCGCTGCCGCTCGGCGTCGAGCGCCTCCGTCAGGCGGCGCGCGCCCTGCCGTAGCGCCTCCTCGCGGACCCGCGTTTCCGCTTCCACGATCGCCGAGCGCTTCGCCTCCTCGACCGCCCGCAAGGCGTAGAAATAAGGAGCGATGAGGTCGGCGATGGAACAGGCCCGATCGAGATGGCGAGCCGTGTAGAAATCGGGCGTGAGGCTCGAGAACGAGAGCGCCCCGATGGTCTCGCCGTGCACCTTCAGCGCGGCGTGCAGCCGGCTCCGCAGGTTGTTTTCGAGGATCGGCATCGAGAACGCTCCCTCGAAATGAAAGATGGGATCGGTGCTGGCGTCCGCCGTGATCAGCCGGTCCACCTCGCCCACGAGCAGGCTTTTGAGCGGACTCTGCTCGATGCTGGCGGGAGGCCGCTTGCTCCAGTCGGTCGCAAGCCCGCTTTCGTATGCCGTGTGGAACGTGCTGCCGGGGGTGATGATGCAGACGTCCATGTGGTCGTGCGGAATAATCGACTTGATTTCCTTCGCGACTGCATCTATCGCCGACTGAAAGTCGAGCTGACCGGCCAGGAGCCGGGCAATGCGCATGTACTGTGCGAAAAGTTCCGCGGATAGCTCGTCCGGCATCGTTTCCTCCCGCCGGCATCTCCTCCGACGCCGGCCTGCGCCAGGGCATTTAGCATAGCGCAATCGCCGGCCGCGATGTCTTGCGGTTTCCCGCAAACGATCTGCGGGTTCCCGCAACGGCTTTGCTTGTAATCGTCTATACAGTTTTTGGCATTTCCCGCATCCTCCTTTTTGCCGAGGTCGTTCCTCGGCGTCAGATAAGCCCGGGAGACAGCCGTAGAGGAGCGGTCTCGGGAATAGCCGCCGAAGGGCGTTTAGGGAGAGAGAAAGATGAATTTCAGGTCGATGCTGATGGCGTCCGTCGCCGTCCTTTGTGCTGCCGCGCCGATGACTGCGCAGGCGGACACGTCGTCGAAGAAGATCGCCTTGTCGAACAACTATGCGGGCAACTCCTGGCGCCAGGCGATGCTGACGAGCTGGGACAAGGTCACCAAGGATGCGGTGAAGGCCGGCATGGTGGCCGCTGCCGATCCGTTCACGACGGCTGAAAACCAGGCGACCGAACAGGCCGCCCAGATCCAGAACATGATCCTGCAGGGCTATGACGCGATCGTTCTGAACGCCGCTTCTCCGACCGCTCTCAACGGCGCCGTCAAGGAAGCCTGCGATGCCGGTATCACCGTCGTATCGTTCGACGGCATCGTCACCGAGCCCTGCGCATGGCGCATCGCCGTCGATTTCAAGGAGATGGGCCGCAGCCAGGTCGAATACCTGTCCAAAAAGCTCCCCGATGGCGGCAACCTGCTCGAAATCCGCGGCCTCGCCGGCGTGTTCGTCGACGACGAGATCTCCGCTGGCATCCATGCGGGCGTCGAACAGTATCCGCAGTTCAAGATCGTTGGCTCCGTCCACGGCGACTGGGCCCAGGACGTCGCACAGCGCGCCGTCGCCGGCGTCCTGCCGAGCCTGCCGGAAATCGCCGCTGTCGTGACCCAGGGTGGTGACGGTTACGGTGCAGCCCAGGCCTTCGAAGCCGCCAAGCGTCCGACGCCCGTGATCGTCATGGGCAACCGCGAGGACGAGTTGCAGTGGTGGAAAAAGCAGAAGGATGCGAGTGGCTACGAAACCATGTCCGTCTCCATCGCTCCCGGCGTTTCGACGCTCGCCTTCTGGGTCGCACAGCAGATCCTCGACGGCAAGGAAGTGAAGAAGGATCTGGTCGTTCCGTTCCTGCGCATCGACCAGGACACGCTCGAGAAGAACCTTGAGACGACCCAGAAGGGCGGCGTTGCCAACGTCGAGTACTCGCTGGAGGATGCACAGGCCGTGATCGCAGCTGCCAAGTAAGGCTGACATTGCGACCTGAGCCCGTGCGCTCCCGACGTCAGCCCCTCGACGTCGTATGGAGCGCCGGGCTTTCTTCTCTCTGTTTCAAGGACGGTGCGCGCACACATGCCCGGAACCAATACGGTTGTTTCAGTTCAAGGCGTCAGGGTCGAATTCGGCGCCGTGAAGGCGCTGAACGGTGTCGATCTCGAGGTCGGAGCAGGAGAAGCGATCGGCCTGGTCGGCCATAACGGTGCCGGCAAATCGACCATCGTCAACGTCATCAACGGCGTCCTGACGCCCCACCAGGGCTCGATCGCCTACGCCGGAGAGGCCGCGAGCGGGATTTCCGCGGCACGCGCCGCCGGCGTGCGCTGCGTCTTCCAGGAGCTGTCGCTCTGCCCGAACCTGACGGTCGCGGAAAACACCCGTCTGATGCATGCCGGCCTTCAGGGCTTCGGCTGGCGCACGAGGGCCGGCGGGCTGGTCCGCAGGAAGCTCGACGAGATTTTCCCCGGCAATCGCATCGACGCCTCCGCCCAGGTGGGAGACCTGTCGATCGCCGAACGCCAGATGGTGGAGATCGCCATCAATTTCCTGACGGTCACCGAAAGGCCGAAGCTGGTGATCCTCGACGAACCGACCTCCTCGCTCGACGCCGGGCTGGCGGAGCAATTGCTCGCCTATGTCCGCCGCTTTGTCTCCGAGGGTGGTTCGGTCCTCTTCATTTCGCATATTCTCGGTGAAATCCTCTCCACCGCCGACCGCATCGTCGTGATGAAGGACGGCAAGGTGGTGGCATCGCGTCCCGCCGACGGCTTTTCGGTGCGCAGCCTCGTCGAAACGATGGGAAGCGTCGTCAAGGAACGCAACAAGATCGAGGGCCGCGCCGCGAGCACCACTCCGGTCGTCCTCGAACTGCCGGCGCGCGGCATCAGCACCATCGATTTTCGCGCGCGCAGGGGCGAGATCATCGGGCTCGCCGGCCTTGCCGGACACGGCCAGACCGAAACGCTGCTCGAACTCTTCGCCCGCAATTGCAGCAACTGGCTTCCGACGCGAAAGGTTCCTGTCGCCTTCGTCGCCGGCGACCGTTCGCTCAACGGCACCTTCCCGCTCTGGAGCATCCTTCGCAACCTCACCATCGGCCACCTGAGGGCGCTGGCGCGGCTCGGCACGGTCGACACCGGACGTGAAGACGCCGTCGGGACCGACTGGAAGGAACGCATCGCCATTAAGACACCGGATCTCGCCAACCCGATCCTGTCACTCTCGGGCGGCAACCAGCAGAAGGTGCTTTTCGCCCGCGCGCTCTCCGGCGACGCCGAAACCGTTCTCATGGACGATCCGATGCGCGGCGTCGACATCGGCACGAAACAGGAAGTCTACAGCATCCTCCGCAGCGAAGCCGCCGCTGGCCGGACCTTCATTTGGTATTCCACCGAGATGGACGAAATCTGCCTTTGCGACCGCGTCTATGTCTTCCGTGACGGCGCGATCGTCGCCGAACTCGTGGGTGACGCGATAACCGAGGACCATGTGCTGGCTGCCTCCTTCTCAGGAGAAGCCGCATGAAGGGTCCCTCCGCGAACACCATCCGCCTGTTGATTCCGGCGGTTTCTCTCCTCGTACTGCTTGCCGCGGTCTTCTACCTGCAGCCGCGGGCGATGAGCTATACCGGCCTCAATCTCCTCTTCAATCTCGCGGTGCCGATCGCACTTGCGACGATCGCCCAGATGATCATCATCGCGGTCAACGACCTCGACCTTTCGATGGGGACCTTCGTCAGCTTCGCGGCCTGCGTCACCGCCGCCTACATGCCGGACACGCCCCTGCTTGCCGTCGCGATGCTCGCCGGCGCCGTCGCCGTCTACGCGCTCCTCGGCTTCGTCATCACGCTTCGCGACCTGCCCTCGATCGTCGTCACGCTCGGCATGAGCTTCGTCTGGAGCGGGCTTGCCGTCCTCATCCTGCCGGCTCCCGGCGGCCAGGCACCGGTATGGCTGCGTGCCGTGATGACCGCGAAGCCGCCGCTCTTTCCGATGGCGATCGTCGCCAGCGTCGTGATCGCGGCACTCGCCCATTTCATCGTCGCACGCACCACCTTCGGCGTGCTGATCCGCGGCATCGGCGGCAACAGCCGCTCGGTCGCCCGTGCCGGCTGGTCGGTACTCCGGATGAAGGCCGCCGCCTATGCGCTTGCCGGCGTCTTCGCGGTGCTCTCCGGCATGGCTCTGGTCGGGCTCACCACCTCCGCCGATGCGAACATCGCGCTGCGCTACACGCTTCTGTCGATCGCCGGCGTCATCCTCGGCGGCGGCGAGTTCGTCGGCGGGCGCGTCTCCGCCGTCGGCGCGGTGGTCGGGGCGCTGACCCTCACCCTCGCCGGCTCCTTCCTGTCGTTCCTGCGCATTTCGCCCGACTGGCAGATCGGCGCCCAGGGCGCGATCCTGATCGTCGTGCTGGCCCTGCGTCTTCTCTTCAACCGCAGCCAACAGAAGGGCAAGGCACAATGAACCGCGCCTCGATGCTGCTCTCGAAACCCTGGATCTGGTCCTTCGCCGCGGCGATGGCCACCTGGATCGTCACCCTGCTGTTCACCGGCGGCGCGAGCTTCGTCGGTCTCTCCCAGGCGACGCTGACCTTTGCGGCCTTTTCCGTCATCGTCGGCCTCGGCCAGATGCTGGTCATCACCCTCGGCCCCGGCAATGTCGATCTCTCCGTTCCCGCGACGATCACGCTCTCCGGCACCGTCGCGCTGAAGCTGATGGACGGCCAGGACGCGATGATCCTGCCGGGCCTCCTGATTGCGGCGGCGATCGGGATTGTGATCGGCATTCTGAACTACGGGCTCATCAAGCTGCTGCGCATCCCGCCGATCATCGCCACGCTTTCGATGAGCTTCATCGTCCAGTCGGCGGCAATCTGGTACAATCGCGGCCTGCGCATCAAGCCGCCGGAGACGCTCGCGACTTTCACGACCTCGACCACCTTCGGCATCCCGAATGTCGCGATCGTCGCGCTCCTGCTGTCGCTCGCCGTCTGGTGGGCGCTCGAAAAGGCGGTCTACGGCCGCTGGATTTCCGCGATCGGCCAGAGTTCCTTCGCCGCCCGCATGGCCGGTATCCCGGTCGACGGCACCCGTTTCGCCACCTACGTGCTCTGTGCCGTGCTGGCGTCGGTCTGCGGCTACCTGCTCGCGAGCTTTTCCGGCGGAGCAGCGCTCAACATGGGCGCCGAATATCTCCTGATGTCGATCGCCGTCGTCGTCATCGGCGGCTCGGCCGTAGCCGGCGGCAATTCGAATGTCCCGGGCATCTGGGGCGCCTCGCTCTTCATGTTCCTGGTCGTGTCGATGCTCAACACCTACGGCTTCGGGGCGGGCATCCGCCTGATCCTGACCGGCCTCATCATCATTGCCGTGATCCTGGCGGCCAGCCGGCCGGCCGGACGGGCGCGATGAACACCCATGACTTTTCAAAAACGAGGCATACCTGCAAGACGATGGTGAAGATGGTCGATCGCGTCTATGAAATCCACGATCCGCGCTTCCGCAATCTCATCGTACAGAGTGCGGAACTCGAGGAACTCTACACTGGCTGCCGCTGGGCCGAAGGCCCCGTCTGGTTCGCCGACATGAACTGCCTGCTGTTCAGCGACATCCCGAACCAGCGGATGCTCCGCTATATCCCGGGCGAAGGCGTGTCGATTTACCGGGAGCCGTCGAACTTCGTCAACGGCAATACCCGTGACCGACAGGGACGCCTCGTCTCGTGCGAACACGCCGGCCGGCGGGTGATCCGCACCGAGGTCGACGGCAGCATCACCGTGCTCGCCGACCGTTTCGAAGGCAGGCGACTCAACTCCCCCAACGACGTCGTCGTCAGGTCCGACGGCAGCGTCTGGTTCACCGACCCGACCTACGGCATCCTCTCTGATTACGAGGGCTACCGCGCGGAGCCGGAACAGCCGAGCCGCAACGTCTACCGCCTCGATCCGGAGAGCGGCACGCTTTCGTGCGTCGTCGACGATTTCGGCCAGCCGAACGGCCTTGCCTTCTCCCCGGACGAGAAGCTGCT
>DATGWU010000643.1:0-3867 GCA_035299345.1 Rhizobium sp. | reverse complement strand
GCACGGCGATTGCCGTCAGCGCGGCGGCCCTTGCGGGTGGCGGCGATGACTCGGTGCCCTACGGCGTCCTGCCTCACGCAATCGACACGTCTTCGGGCGGCCTCAACGCCGACACCGATTCGCCGGTCATCATCGGCGGCGTGCTGAACTTCGACAAGCTCGTGGCCGATGGCGCGACCTACGAAGTGCTCCGTGAGGCGTTCGCGCGCAGCAACAGCAACATCGTCATCCAGAAGCTCTACTGAGCGGACGGGATCGGAAAACCTAGACGGGGCAGTAGTGGCCCGACTCAAGGAAAGGGAATAGAGCAATGCCTTTCGGACTCTACGACACGGCCACTCTGCTTGGCGTGATCCGCGTGCAGCCGGTTGAATCTTCGTACTGGCTGGACAACTTCTTCGGTCGCCAGATCACCTTCGATACCGAAGAGATCATGTTCGACCGCGTGCAGGGCGTTCGTCGGCTCGCGCCGTTCGTTTCGCCGGTCGTGCAGGGCCGCGTGATGCGGACTCGCGGCTACGAAACGCGGACCTTCCGGCCCGCCTACACGAAGCCGAAGCATATCGTCGATCCGAACCGCGTGTTCGCCCGTATCGCGGGTGAAACCCTGGGCGGCAGCCTCTCGCCCGATGCCCGCTGGAATGCGGCCGTCGCCGAGAACCTGCGCGAAGAGCGCAACGCCATCCAGCGCCTGTGGAACTGGATGGCTGCGATGGCCGTGATCGACGGCGAAGTGACCATCTCGGGCGAGGACTATCCGACCGCCGTTGTGAGCTTCGGCCGCGACGCCGGCCTGACCGTCGCTCTCTCGGGCACTGCCCGCTGGGGTCAGGGTGCCGCCGACCCGCTGGGGGATATCGCTGATCTCCGCAAGCTGGCCTTCACCAAGTCCGGCTCGCCGATCACCCGTCTGACGATGGGCCTGGATGCCTTCGATCTCTTCTTCGCGGATACGAAGGTCCAAGCGCTTCTGAAGACCGAACTCGGCGCCATCCCCCGCACCAGCGACTCGCAGCTTTCGGCTCTCGGCTCGCCGGGCGAACCCTTCGAGTACCGTGGCATCCTTCAGGGTGCGAACGGGCAGGGCCGCCTGGAAATCTACACGTACAACGAGCAGTACGAGGACGAGAACGGCGCGACGCAGAGCATCATGAACTCCTATGATGTTGTGGGCACCGGCCCCGGCCTTCAGGGCGTTCGCTGCTTCGGCGCCATCCGGGACAAGCGTGCTGGCCTTCAGCCGGTTCCGCTCTTCCCGAAAATGTGGGATCAGGAGGACCCCTCGCTGACCTACACCATGACGCAGAGCGCGCCGCTGATGGTTCCGGGGAATCCGGACAACTCGTTCAAGATCACCGTTTACTCGTAATCGGTCTTCCTGGGGGCGAGCGGGACCTGAAAATGGTTCCGCTCGTTTCCTAGCCGTCCGGAAGTAACTTCGGGCTGCTAGGAAACGAAAGCTCCACAAGAGGAAGGAAAGTACCATGGCGAAGTCCAATGTTCTCGTGCCCCTGAGCGGCACCGTGGTTGTCCGCGAGGGCAAGCGCATTCGTCCCGAGATCGGCAAGGCGTTCGAATACACGGACGACGAGATCACCAGCCTGAAGAATGCTGGTGCGAAGTTCCGCGCGCCGCAGAACGAAGAGCCGACCGAAGGCGTGGCCGCCACTTCGACCAAGCCCGCTCCCACCGCCAGCGTCGCGGAAGAGGCGCAGGCCGAAGCCAAGGGCGGCAAGAAGAAGGCCACGGCAAACAAGGCCGACAAGGACGACGATCTCTGACATGGGTACGGCCGAGTATAAGATGGAGGCACGCGCGGCGCTTCACGAAGCGTTGGCGAACCCTGCCGTCTATACTCGGTCTGCCGTCACCGTGCCGAGCCAGGAGCAGCTTGACGCTGGCCTGGCTCTCACTGTTCGTTGGCACAACCGCAATCGCACCCGCATCCTGGGCGAGCGGACCAACGATGACGCCGGGATCGTCGAAGGCATCAACCGCCTCGTCTTCAACACCGATGAACTCGACGCGCTCGGCCTGGTGCCTGAGCGGAACGCAGTTGTCGAAGTGCCCGGCCTGGGCAAGAGCTTCCGTCTGGACTACCGCGAAGAGAGCGATGGGCCTCTCAACGTCTATTGGAGCGTGATCGAGCTATGAAGGTCGAAGTCAGCGCAATCAAGGCGCTCGACGACTTCCTCGAAGCCGCGCCTGAGACGACGAAGCAAGCAGCTTCGCTCGCGATGAACACCGTGATCCCGCGATCCGGCATGACACGCTACAAGAAGGCGATCCGGCAACAGGTTGCGTTCGACTCCGGCTATCTCGAAGCGAACGACCGATTCAAGGTCACGCGGCTCAGCAGCCCGGAGAGGCTAGAGGCAGCTATCGAGGCGCGTCAACGGCCGACCAGCCTGGCCCGGTTCGCCACGAGCGGCGCAGTCGGCCAGGAGGGGCTTGCGGTCAAAGTCTCGCCCAATCGCTCGGTTCGCATGAAGAAGGCGTTCCTGGTGCGCCTGAAGGCCGGCACGGCGCTGAACAACGACAACTACAACACGGGTCTTGCTGTTCGGCTTCCCGGCGGGGCTTTCCGCAACAAGAAAGACACGTCGCGCATGGTCCGGCTCGCCAAGGACGTGTTCTTGCTCTATGGCCCGTCCGTGGACCAGGTGTTCAAGGCCGTGGCCGTCACAGAGACGCCCATCGTTCTCGACGAGATCGAAGCCGAGTTCTACCGCCAATTCGGAAGGCTTAGCTGATGGCAGACCCGAAGCAACTTCGTATCATGAAGGCGCTGACGACGCTTCTCGAAGGGATCAATCCGGACAACATTGATCCGGCGACCGGCGACCCCTACGAGATCGACCTTCGCGGCAAAGTGTTCCGTGGCCGTTCCGTTCTGACGGTGGACGACGCTGAAGATACCGTCTCGATCCTCGAAGCTCCCCGGCAAGACTTGTGGAGTGCCGTGGGCGTCGGCGCGATCCGGAACGACGAGATCGCGGTCCTGCTTCAAGGCTGGCCGGCCGACGATCCGGAGCATCCGAGCGATTCCGCCTACGTGCTCAAGGCTTTGTGCGAGCAGCGGCTCTACCGAATTATCGCGGATTTGCCGAACGGCCGGGGTCCGGAGTTCCCTGAGGACTACCTTCTCGGCCGTGAACTTTCATCTTTCCGTTTTGCGCCGGGCGTTGTAAGACCCCCGGAGGATGCCGCGTCCAGGCTCGCCATGTTCTACATGCCGCTGGTGCTAGGCGTCAGAGTGAACGTGGGCAATCCTTTCGAGTAGGGAGTTTAGACAATGCGTGATCCGAACTATGTGATTGGCCGTGGCAAGCTGTTCTTCGACCCGTTCCTGCCGGGCACGAAGACGGTCTCGGGCAACGAGCGCTACCTGGGCAACTCGCCTGAACTGTCCTCGTCGCAGAACGAGGATAAGGTGGACCACTATTCGTCCGACTATGGGATCAAGGTGAAGGACGAGTCGATCTCGATCCAGAACGATCTCTCGCTGAGCTTCAGCCTGGACGATATCGCGAGCGAGAACCTGGCGCTGTGGTTCCGGGGCGAAGCGCAGACCAATGCCATCGCTGGTGGCTCGGGCAAGACCACTCAGGTTGACGCCATCACGCTCGGCAGCTTCGTCCAGCTTGGCCTCACTGCCGGCAACGCTATCGGTTCGCGCAACGTCTCGGCTGTGACGTGCAAGCTCGATCCGGACGGCGCGAACACGGCCGTCAACGCGGCGGGCAACTTCGAAGTCGATGCCGTGACCGGCCGCGTCTATCTCCTGGAAACGGCGGCGGATATCGCGGATGGCGACACCCTGAAGTTCACCTTCACCGAAGCGGCCGGCACGGAAGACGTGGTGAT
>DATGWU010000642.1:0-2605 GCA_035299345.1 Rhizobium sp. | reverse complement strand
GACCGGCACGCCGAGGCCGCTCGCGCCGACAAGGGCGGCGATGACCACCATCGAGAGCGAAAGCATGATCGTCTGCGTGAGGCCCGCCATGATTTGTGGCGTGGCGAAGGGCAACTCCACTTTCGTCAGGACCTGCGTCTTGGTGGCGCCGAAGGCTTCCGCCGCTTCGACGAGCGACGGCGGCGTCGAGATGATGCCCAGCCGGGTCAGGCGGATCGGCGCGGGAATGGCGAAGATCACGGTCGCGATGAGGCCCGGAACCATGCCGAGGCCGAAGAGAATGAGAGCCGGGATCAGGTAGACGAAGGTCGGGATCGTCTGCATCAGGTCGAGCATCGGGCGCACGCCGGCATAAAGCCAGGGGCGGCGCGCACAGGCAATGCCGATCGGAACGCCGACGACCATCGACACGCCGGTGGCGGCGAGTACCAGGGCCAGCGTCTCCATCGTCTCTTTCCAGTAGCCCTGGTTGTAGATGACGAGAAGGCCGACGAGCGTGAAGGTGGCGACACCTGCGGAACGTCTGATGAACCAGGCGACCGCCGTGAAAGCGGCGATCATCAGGAGCGGGTAGAAGTCTTCGAGCGCGGTGCCTTTCAGGTACGGCGCCTGCAGGACGAAGAGCATGGCGTTGATGGACGCGTTGAGGATCGCGGCAATCGCATCGAAGAAGATCTTAAGGTTGGTGGTCAGCCAGGCGACCACCTCCTTCGCTCCAACCCCGATCGGGATCTTGTAGTCGGTCAAGAAGTTCATGAATGTTCCCGGAATCTCGCGCCAAACAAACGCTCACAAAGGTCGCGCGGGAATGGTGCCATTCCCGCGCGCTTGTTTCAACGAATCGATCAGAAACCGATCGCCGACTTCGCCGCTGCAAGAGCGTCGCCGCCGTCCTTCGTGGTGACGCCGGCGAGCCAGGGTCCGACCGCCGAACCGTTGGCCTTCAGCCATTCGGTCGCTGCCACTTCCGGATCCTTGCCTTCGTCCAGGATCTTGCCCATCACGACGTTTTCCATGTCGAGAGAGAAGACGAGGTTCTTCAGGAACTTGCCGACATTCGGACACTCGTCGAGATAGCCGGCGCGAATGTTGGTGTAGACCGAGGCGCCGCCGAAGTTCGGACCGAAGGTCGCGTCACCACCCGTCAGGTAGGTCAGCTTGAAGTTCGAGTTCATCGGGTGCGGAGCCCAACCGAGGAAGACGACAGGTCCGCCTTCCTGTTCTGCGCGGGCGACCTGGGCGAGCATGCCCTGTTCGGAAGACTCGACCACTTCGAAACCTTCGAGGCCGAAGTCGTTCTTCTCGATCATCTCAAGAACGAGGCGGTTGCCGTCATTGCCGGGCTCGATGCCGTAGATCTTGCCGTCGAGTTCGTCTTTGTGCTTGGCGATGTCGGCGAAGTCCTTGATGCCGAGTTCGGCGCCCTTGGCGTTGGTGGCGAGCGTGTACTTCGCGCCTTCCAGGTTCGGGCCGAAGGATTCGACGGACTTGTCGTCGATGTAGGGCTTGATGTCGTTGCTCTGGCTCGGCATCCAGTTGCCGAGGAACACGTCGATGTCCTTGTTCTTCATCGAGGTGTAGGTGACCGGAAGCGAGAGCACGGTCACCGAGGTGTCGTAGCCGAGCGACTTCAGGATGACCGATGCCGTGGCGGTCGTCGAGGTGATGTCCGTCCAGCCGACGTCGGAGAAGCGAACCGTGGAACAGCTCTCCGGTTCGGCGGCGAAGGCCGAGGCGGTTCCGAGCGCAAACACGGCGGCAGCCGTGGCCATCGAGAGACGGCGCAGTTTGGTCTTTTGCATTGGTGGTACTCCCTTTTGTTTTTAATGTTCCCAAGTCAACAATCTATACAACACAAAAGCAAGCGCACCTGCGTGTTTGCGCCGCCTTCCCCACCCCCTTTGCGACGTCCCGAAGTTTATTCGCCTGGACGGGGCGTCGGGCGCCGCCTGCCGAAAAAGCTGTGATTCTCCACTCTGCGGGCTTCCATTCGGTCGAGCTTTTCCCGAAAGGGGCGGCGATCGGAGACGCAAGCATGGCAAAGCTCTATTTCAACTACGCATCGATGAACGCGGGCAAGTCCACGATGCTGCTCCAGGCCTCCTACAATTACCAGGAGCGAGGCATGCGCACGGTGATCTTCACCGCAGCCTTCGACGACCGCGGCGGCGCGGGCAAGGTTGCTTCCCGCATCGGGCTTTCGACGGATGCGCTGACGTTCGACGCGAAGACGGATCTCTACCGCGCGATCGAGGAGCTTGCCGGCGAGGGGGCGATCGCCTGCGTCTTCGTGGACGAGGCGCAGTTTCTCACCGAAGCGCATGTCTGGCAGCTGGCACGGGTCGCCGACCGGATGTCCATCCCGGTCATGGCCTACGGGCTCAGGACGGATTTTCAGGGGCGGCTCTTCCCCGGTTCGATGGCGCTGCTTGCGCTTGCCGACGAGCTGAGGGAAATCCGCACGATCTGCCATTGCGGCCGCAAGGCGACGATGGTCGCCCGCTACGACGGCGCCGGCAAGCTCATCCGGGAAGGCGCGCAGATCGACGTCGGCGGCAACGAGAAATATGTCTCCTATTGCCGTCGGCACTGGGATGAAAAGTTC
>DATGWU010000641.1:0-11258 GCA_035299345.1 Rhizobium sp. | reverse complement strand
GGTCCTCGACCTCGTCGATATTGGTGACGTAGACGGTGACTTCGTCGCCCTGCTTGACCGTGAAGTCCTCGAGCCCGAAAGCCGGTGCCGAGGAAGTCATGTAGACGCGGACCTTGTCGCCGTCACGGATGACCGTGCTGTCGGCCAGCAGGTCGACCCCGTCGGCCTTCGCCTGGGCCACCGCATCGGCGAAGAACGGGTCGTCGCGCTTCCAGATGCTCACCGGGTTGATCTTCGAGGCGAGGACCAGCGTAGCATCATGCGGCTCGGCGAAGGTCGGGTTGTCGTGGACGATCACCATCTCGTCGCCGGAAATGTCGATCAGCTGGTCGTTCTCCGGCTTCAGCGGACCGACGTTCAGGTAGCGGTCCTTGGAGAACTTGTTGAGCGACACCAGCCACTTGCCGTCGGCTTCCTTGGTCTGGCCCATGGAGCTGTGGTTGTGGCCCGGCTGGTAGTGGACGTCGAGCTTCTGGCGGATCGGATCAACCTTCTCGCCGGCATAGGCCTTCTTGGCGTCCTCGATGTTCCACTTGCAGACCTGGCTGTCGATGAACAGCGTCGTATAGGCGTTGCCGCGGCCGTCATAGGCAGTGTGCAGCGGGCCGAGGCCGAGTTCCGGCTCGGCGACGACCGCGTCGCGCGGCTGGATCTTGTCGTCGAACAGGTCGTCGAACTTGCGAACGTCGAAGACAGTGACTGTCGGCGAGAGCTTGCCGTTCGCCACGACGTGGATGCCGTCCGGCGCCGTGTTGATGCCGTGCGGGCTGTTCGATACCGGGATGTAGCGGGTGTAGGGCGAGCCGTGACGGCCATCGAGAACGGGCACGCCGCCCAGCTCCTGGAAGTCGCCCTTGGCCACGGCTTCCTCGATGCGCTTCAGGTTGAAGACGACGACCCAGTCCTGTTCGCTCGCCATCATCTCGGCGAGGTTCACGCCCTCTTCGGAGTTGTAGCACGTCGCGAAGGCGTACTTGCCCTGATAGTCGGCATCGACGTTGTCGAGGTTGCCGTCGACCTTGATCTGCCAGGCGACCTTCATCGTGTCGCCGTCGATCGCCGAGAAGATCGCGTGATACTGCTTGTGGTCGTTGAGGATCTTGCCGTCGTTCGGGATCGGCACGCGGTCTTCACCGTTCGCGAAGACGTAGCCGGTGCGCGGATACTTCTGCACGCGCAGGCCGTGCACGGTGTGCTGGTTCGGCAGCTGGATGATCTTGTCGCACTTCATCACGTCGAGACGGATGCGGCAGACGCGGGTGTTCGCCTTGTCGTTGGCGAAGAGATAGCGGCCGTCATAGGTCCCGTCCGTCTGCGACGGATGCGGATGGTGCAGGTCGCCGTTCATGTAGACGCCGCCCATGTCCGCCAGGAATTCCTTCGATTCCGGCAGCAGTCCCTCGGTCAGCACCTTGCGGCTCTCGTTGGTGAGGCCCCAGCCCGTCGCGCTGCAGCGGTTGAAGACCGGAATGCGCATCATCTCGCGCATGGACGGAACGCCGACGACACGGACTTCGCCGGTCTGGCCGCTAGAGAAGAAGGCGTAGTATTCGTCCAGCTCGCCGGGCTTCACCTCGTAGGTGTTGCCACCGGCCGCTTCCTGGGCCTTGGCGGGTGTCGCCGCGCCGCCGGTCAGCGTCAGCGCGCCGCCGACGCTCGCCGCGCCGGCCGCCGCAGCAATCGCCGTGGTCCCCAGCATCTGACGTCTGTTCAGGCGCATTTTCTCTTCGTTTGACATACTACCTCTCCTTGGGTGGTTGGTCAGTTCGGATTTGCACCGGCGCCGCCCGCGGGAGCGATCGGTTCGCCGTTGTGGGTCACGCGCGTCTTTCCCGGTGCCTCGCCGCGCGAGGAAGGGGTGGAGAGCGCCATGAACTTCTCCCGCTTCAGTCGCACCTGGATCATGTGCGGACAGCGGTGGTCGTCGTGGTAAAGCTCCTGGCAGTGCATGCAGTAGATGCACTCGTTGACGTTGATCTGCCCTTCCGGATGGATCGACTGCACCGGACATTCCTTGGCGCAGCGCTGGCAGGGCGAGCCGCATTCCGGCCACCGCTTCAGCCATTCGAACATGCGGATGCGGCCGGGGATCGCGAGGGCCGCACCGAGCGGGCAGAGATAGCGGCAGTAGAAGCGCTCGATGAAGAGACCGGCGATCAGCAGCGCCACCGCGAAGACGACGAAGGGCCAGTCGCGGACGAATTTCAGGATGATCGCGGTCTTGAAGGGCTCGACCTCCGCATAGACCTCGGCCAGCGCCACCGAATAGAGCGACAGACCGAAGAGACCGAGGAAGATCATGTACTTGATCGGCCAAAGCCGCTCGTGCAGGCCCCAGGGCAGGGTGATCTGCGGCACCTTCAGCCACCTGGCGACGGTGTTCGTCAGTTCCTGCAGCGCGCCGAAGGGGCAGAGCCAGCCGCAGAACGGCCCGCGGCCCCAGAAGAGCAGCGAAGCGGCGACCGCGCCCCACAGGATGAAGATCAGTGGCGCGGAGAGGAAGAATTCCCAGCTGAAGCCGGAGATCAGCGCGTTGAAGAAGGTGAAGACGTTGACGACCGAGAGCTGGGCGTTGGCGTACCAGCCGAGCCAGACGAGGGTGAACAAGAGGTAGCCGCGCCGGACCCAGGCGAACAGGACCGGACGTCTGACCAGCCAGTCCTGGAAGAAGAAGATCGCGGTCAGCACGAGCAGCGCGGCAGCCGTTATGGCGATCGGCACCGTGTTCATCTGCCACATCTTCACCCAGAGGGGCTGTTCGCTGGCAATCGGGCTCAAAGGGGGTGCTTCGCCCGCCGGCGCGGCTTGCGGCGTCGGGGCAGGGGGGGCGTCCTGCGCCGGCGGCGCTTTCTCGATGGTGACGTAGGAATCCGGCAGCGTGTAGCCGAGATTGTAGGGCATGACCGCCTTCTCGCGGCCACCGGCTCCGCGCTGGACGAGGAGCTGCAGCTCGAAGGGCGCGGTCACGTCGAAGGCGAACTGCTCGGGGATAACGAAGAGTGCGATCTCGCGCAGCCGCGGCGCACCACGGGCGGCGAGCGCCGGCAGGCGCTGGTGGTCGCGGTCGCGGAAGCGCAGGCCCTGGCCGTCCTGCAGAAGCTCGATGCGGTCGAAGATGCCGCCGCGAACATAGCCGGAGCCCTTGAACGAATAGGCGCCGTCGCCGGCGACGATGATCGCCGACTGGCCGGGTTTCAGTCGCGAGGCCAGGCGCTCGTATCCGCTGTCGCCGAGGAGCGAGCGGCCGATGAACGGCACGCTGACGGGGGCGACGTAGAGGTCGATGAAGCGGTCCTCGGGCTTGTGCGTCTCCGGATGGTCGGCGGCGGCCGGTTGCCCGGCCTGGCGGAACGCGTCGCTCACCTCGCCGACCGTCAGCCGCAGGCTGCGCACGGAGCCGTCGCCGACCAGCGTCTGCCAGTCGGCGGTGCCGGTCTTGGATGTGTCGAGCTTGCGGATTTCGGCGGTCGCGGCCGCTGCGGCGGTTCCGTCACCGGCGAGCCGGCCGCTACGGATCAGCTGTACGGCGGAGCGCACGACGCTGTCGCCCATGACGAGCACCGTCACCGTCGCGCCGCTGACGATGTCGGCCTGTGGCGGGCGTTCCGCACCGGCGGCGACCTTGCCCATGTCGCGGCCGATGAAGGCGTTGAGCGAGGCCACCACCTTGGCTTCGGGAATGCCGATCAGCACGATCGGCTCCTTGTGGGCGACGAGCTTCAGGCCCCGCAGCACGCCCTGCCGGTCGATGCCGACGACGATCTTGATGGGTTTGCCGGAATA
Source organism: Rhizobium sp. (assembly GCA_035299345.1). Taxonomy (GTDB): domain Bacteria; phylum Pseudomonadota; class Alphaproteobacteria; order Rhizobiales; family Rhizobiaceae; genus Allorhizobium. The sequence continues at coordinate 7,475 of DATGWU010000641.1, read as the reverse complement.
TCCGACCGAGCTGGTGATGTCGGAATTGAGGTAGGCGTAGCCGAGCACGTCTTCGCCGCGCATCACCGGAGCGACCGGCGGCTCGCCGACCGGCGCACCGAATCGGTCCGCACCTTCGAAGAGCTCGGACGGCTGCACCTTGTCGAGATAGGTGGCGAGCTCTCCGGCTTGCGGGGAGAAGGCCGGCGCCAGGAAGGCGGAGAGGAGAATGAACCAGAAAACGGCGAAACGGGGAAGTGGGAAGAGTCTTGAATGCGAGAGCATGCTTTTCGGCCTCTTTCTTCGTCTGCCGCGCCGTCAAGCGACGGTTTATAAACGCCGATCGTGAAACTCTTTGATTCAAATCAACTATAACAGATGTATCTTTTAATCATAGTTCGAAAGCCGATCCGCGGGGGCGCTTCCGCCCTCCGTCGCCATGAGGAGAATCGTTTAAAATGAACAGCTGGAGCAATTCCGAGGAGCCGTGGGCCGTATCTTCCATGGGCGAACTGCTGGCGCTTGCCCGCGCCATGGAAAAGGAGGCGATCGACGGCTACCTCGCGCTGGCCGAGCGCATGCGCGCCGAGGGGCGTCCCGATCTCGCCGAGGTTTTCGACCGGCTGACCGCCGAGGAACGCGGCCATCTCGGCAATGTCGACCGGTGGGTCGAGGCGAGGCACGAGCCTGTGCCGCCGGTCGCCCCATTGCCGGAGGCGATGTTCGACGACGAGGGGGCGGCGCTCGTCGCGCCGGAACTCTTGAATTCCTACCGAGCCTTCTCGATGGCGGTTCGCAACGAGGAGCGCGCCTTCGTCTTCTGGACCTACGTCGCCGCCCATGCGCCGAGCGACGAAATCCGCGAGGCGGCGGAGAGGATGGCGATGGAGGAACTCGGCCATGTCGCGACGCTCAGGCGCGAGCGGCGGCGGGCATTCCATCAGCTTCGCCGGATCGAGGCCGATTGTGGCCCGGGCGATCTGGCGGCACTCGAAATGCGGCTCGCCGACCACCTGGAGAGCCGGGCCGCGCTTTCGGGCGGCGACCGTGGTGGGCGGCTGCGCGTCTTCGCCCACGAGGCACAGGCGCGGGCGGCGCATCTTGCGCGCACGCCGGCTGCCGAGACGCCGATTCTCGAACGAGTGCCGGACACCGTGCGCGACCGGCTGGTGCCGCTCTGCGAACTCATTCTGGACGCCTATCTCGACCTTGCCGAGCGCAGCAAACCGGAAGAGGAACGCATCCGCGCCCAGACATTCGCCGGCGACGTCATCCGGTGCCTGCAGACGCTTCGCGGCCTGCCGTCACACTGAGAGGGAAGGTGCATTCGGCGAATTATTTGCGTTTCGACAACTTGGCCGCGGCGGCCTTGTCCTAGTGTCGGACATTCCCGGAAGCGCGTCGGCCGCCGCCTGCCGGGAGGGGTTCCCCGACGGCCGAAATACACAAGGAATGTCCATGTCAGACGCAATCTCCAAGCCGCAAATCGATGTCCGTACCATTCCACCGCATCTGCGCCATCCGGCGATCTTCGAGATGGTCGGTTCGCTGAAGCTCGGCGATTCCTTCATCGTCGTCGCCGACCATGCGCCGCGGCCGCTGCATTACCATCTCGAGACCCGCTATCCCGGCCAGTTCTCCTGGGACTACATCGAGGAAGGTCCGGACGTCTGGCGTGTCGAGATCGGTCGCGTCAACGCGCATGTCGAGGACCACGTCTGCACCTGCGGCGGCCACTGACGACCGGCGCTGAGCATTGCCGTTTTCGGGGTGAGGTCGAAATGCCCGGTACAACACTGTCCCGCTGGACCATGTCCTTCTTCGCCACGGCGCTCTCCTTCCTCATCGGCGGGGAGGTCATGATGGTGCTCGGCTACGGTTTTCCGTCCGCCGAGATCGCCGCCCCGGAAACGCTGCTCCTCGTGCACGTCGTCGCCATCGGCTGGCTCTCGCTGCTGATGGCGGGCGCCCTCCTGCAATTCGTCCCCGTCCTCGTCGCCCGCCCGCTCTGCGGCGAGCGTTTCGCCCTGCCGTCGCTTCTGCTGATCGTCGCGGGCCTTCTCGCACTTCTCTTCGGCTTTGCCGATCTTTCCGGCGGCGGGCGTTTCGTGGGCCTCGCACTCCCGTCTGGCGCCCTCTTGCTCGCCGCCGGTTTTTCGACCCTCGTCGGCATCCTCGCCGTCACGCTCTGGCGGGCGCGGCCGCTGCCGCTTCCCGCCCGCTTCGTTGCCGGGGGGCTTGCCGCGCTCGCCGCGACGACCCTGCTCGGCGGCTGTTTCGCCCTGACGCTCGCCGGCATCACGGCCGACGGCGCGATGGCCGGACTGGTGGTGAGCGGTGTTCCGCTTCACGCGATCCTCGGGCTTGCCGGCTGGCTGAGCTTCACCGCCATCGGCGTCAGCTACCGGCTGCTGCCGATGTTCATGCTGTCGCCGGAAAAGGAAAAGGGCACGAACCGCTTCGTGCTCGGCGCCGGCGGCATGGCGCTGTTTCTGGTCGCAACCGCGGCCCCGGTCGCGATCGCCTGGGAGACGGGCGTGACCGGCCTTCTGGTCGCGGCCCTCCTTCTTGGCCTCGCCGCGATTGCGGTTTACGGTGGCGATGCCGTCGAAATCTACCGCAGGCGCAAGCGCAGGACCATGGAACTCAACAGCCGCATGACGATCGTCGCGCTGGCCGGGCTTCTCGCCACCGTCCCGCTTTCGGCGGGGGCGTTCTTCTTCGGCCTCTCGGACGCGCTCGTCGGCGCGCTGGCCTTCCTTGCGGCCTTCGGCTGGCTGACCTTTCTCGGGCTTGCCCAGCTCTACAAGATCATTCCCTTCATGACCTGGCTCGAATGCTACGGTCCGGTTCTCGGGCGGGCGCCCACCCCGCGCGTGCAGGACCTCGTCGACGAGCGCAACGCCGTCGCCTGGTTCGCTCTCTTCGGCGGTAGCGTGGCGGTCGCGACGCTTGCGATCCTCTTTTCTCATGCCGGCCTCTTCCGCTTCGCAAGCTTCGGCCTTCTCGTCGCGACGATCGGGCTTGCCGGGGAGTTCGCCTTCGCCCGCCGGCTTGCCAATGTCTCGGATGCCCTGCGCCACCCGCAGGGCGCCGTCCGCCCCAATCTCTTTCTTCCCCACATGCCCCGAGGAGGTCACCATGGCCCTGCCGCCCTATGAACTCGATGTCCGCCCGATCCTGAAGAACGGCGGCGAACCCTTCCAGGCCATCATGCAGGCCGTCCAGTCGCTCGGGACCGGGCAGTCGCTGCGGCTTCTCGCGACCTTCCGTCCGGTGCCGCTGTTCCAGGTCATGGCCGGCCGCGGCTACAATCATATCGATCGCGAAATCGACGGCGGCGACTGGGAGGTGGTCTTCACGCCGAAGGTCGGCGCATCCGACGCCGACGTTTCCGAGGACGCCGACGAGGCGGCGGCCTGGCCGGAGCCCGAACGCTATCTCGATCTCGCCGATCTCGATCCGCCGGAGCCGATGGTGCGCGTGCTTGCGGCAACGGAGAAGATGGAGCCGGGCGAGGTGCTCTTCGCGCTGCTCGCGCGCGAACCGGTCTTCCTGTTTCCGGAGCTGAAGAAGCGCGGCCACCAGTGGGCCGGCAATTTGAGCGAGGACGGCGGCGTCTACCGCCTGCTCGTGCGCATCGGACCGCGACTGGGATAACAGCCATGAACAGCGCCCTGATAGACAGTGATCGTCTCGCATTCGTCATCGACGAGCGCCTGCGCACGGTGATCGATCCGGAACTCGGCGAGAACATCGTCGACCTCGGCCTGATCTACGGCATCGTCGTCTCGCCCACGGGCGCCGTGCGTGTGACGATGACGACGACGATGAAGGGATGCCCTGCGACGAGCTTCCTCACCGAGGCGGTCGAGGCCTGCGTGCGTGGCGTCGAAGGCGTCTCCGACGTCGCGATCGATCTCACCTATGAGCCGCCGTGGTCTCCGGACCTGATGGCGAGTGCCGCGGCGATGCGGTTCTGAGAGATGATGTGATTCAGGCGGCCCGGACGATGCCGAAGTCTTCCGGCCGCAATGCGAGGTCCGCCAGCGTGTAGCGATCGAGCACGGCGAGGAAGGCCTTGAGCGCCTCGCCGAGAACGCCCTTCAATCGGCAGGGTGCGCTGATCCTGCACTTGTTGCCGACGGCGAAGCATTCGACGATGGCGAAATCGCTTTCCGTCACCCGCACCAGCGCGCCGAGCCGGATCTCCTCCGGCGGCCGGGCGAGCCGCAATCCGCCGGTCCGTCCGCGGACCGCCTCCAGGAAGCCCTGGCGCGTGAGGAGGTTCGCGACCTTCATCAGGTGCGCGCGAGAGATGTCATAGGCTTTGGCGGTTTCCTCGATGGTCACCAGTCGCTCGGGATGAGCGGCCGCCATCATCATCAGCCGCATCGAATAGTCGGAAAAGGTCGTCAGTTGCATGGCGTAGGCAGTCGGTTGTGCATCGCGTCATTATATATGGTGATGCGGAAAGGCATCTATGAATATCCATGATGCTATATGTCGCGGCTGGCGGGCGCAAGAATCGGTCGCCGCATCGGTCGTCTGACGAAAAGATATTTCGTGTCAGAGGCTTGGCGGTCGAGGGTCCGCGGCGGCCTCGCCGCGGTTCTTCACGGATGATTATGAGCCTGCGACCTAGTCCCGTGCCTCCGGCGATCACTCCGTGGACGCCGGAGGGAAAATGCGGCTCTAGCAGGCGCCGAGCGGCGTGCGCCGCACGGTGAGCAGCATCGGTCCATGCTCGAGAAGGAAGAGGCTGAAGGCGATGATCCAGGCGAGGCCGGCCATTGCGAGCATCGGTTCGTAGAGATCCGGCATGAGGTCGGCGAGCGGCCGCAGGACCGCCGCGGCGATCAGCGAAAGATAGGAGAGCGCCGTCGTCGTCGAGGCGCTGAGCTGGCGGCCGGTGTGTCCGCGCGTCACGCGGGTGACGACCGCGAGCATCATCACGCCGATCGCCCCGACGGTGAGGATGTGCAGCACCGAGAAGTCATCGAGCAAGCCCGTTGCGCCGAGCGCGATGCCGAGGAAGCCGAGCGGCACGAAGGCATAGCCGACATGCAGGATGATGAGCAGCTTCTCCGCCCAGGTTTCCCAGCCGCGCCAGCGGGAGAGGCGCGCGACGTGCAGGCCGGCGGCGAGTGCCGCGGCGAGCGCGGTGGCGGGATGTGCCGGCTCGAAAATCCATGCCGCCAGCGCCACGCCGCCGAAGGTGATCGCGACACTGTCGAAGCGGTTGAACGGCACCGGGAAGACGGTCCGTCCCGCCTTGTTCAGCCAGTTGCGCGTGAAGCTCGGCACGATGCGGCCGCCGATGATCATGATCAGCATCACATAGGCCGAGACGGCGAGGCGATCGGCGAAGCCGTCGTGGACGCCGATGATCACCATCCGGTGGAAGAAGATGTTGGCAAGCGCAAGTGCGGCGAGGCCGCCGAGCACCTTCAGGTCGCGCCACTTGCGTCCGGCGATGATCTCGCGGGCGTTGATGAAGAGGAGGGCGGGAAGGAAGAGCGCGTCGATTGCCGCGGCAAGCGGCACGCCGAGGAGATCGGGCGAGAGCATCGCGATCCGCCCGGCGACCCAGATCGAGAAGAGGATCATCAGCGGCGGTCCCGAAACCGGCAGGCGGCCGGTCCAGTTCGGCACGGCCGTCATCAGGAAGCCGGCGAGCACCGCGGGCGCGAAGCCGAAGAGCATCTCGTGCGCGTGCCAGTGCGGCGCGCCGTAGTCGCCGCCGATCGGCCAGCCGAACACCAGCGCGCCGATCCAGAGCGCCATCGCGGCGACGGCCCATACGCCGGCGCCGAGAAAGAAGGGCCGGAAGCCGTAGGAAAAGAGGACGGGGCCGGTCTGCGCCAGTCCGCGCGGCACGGCGCGGCCGGTGCGGGGCTCGTGGGGGATGTCGTTCATGGGTCTAGCTCCGGATTGCGTGAACCCGTTCAGCCCTAGGGCACTTGTTCGCCTGCTTCTTTGCGAAAACGCAATTATGGGGCCGTCATTGATCTAGATCAATCGCCCTGCGCCGATGCATGGGAAATATTGTCGCACCTGAAATAAAAAATAAGTCAAAATGGTATGTGGTAAAGTCTTTATTCCGGCAACATCAAGCAATGATTGCGACTATTCAAATATGTTTGCTTTGCAGCAAAGAAGGTGACGGGGAGGCGTTTTAAGAAAGGTCATGGCCGGGCGGAAAGCGTCACGGCAGTTTTCAAGGAGAACGAAGATGACCGACCAGTTTCAACTTTCGCGCCGCGCCGTTTTGGCCGGTGCGGCTTTGACGGGCGCTGTCGGCACGCTGGTCGCCAATGGTACGGCCGCGCGCGCCAACCAGCCGGCGGCGAAGCCTGCGGCGGTTGACATCAACGCCCTGCCGCGGGTCAAGGCCGAGCTGGTCGCGCCGCCCTTCGTTCACGCTCACACCCAGAAGGCCGAGGGCGGCCCGAAGATCGTCGAGTTCACGATGACCATTCACGAAAAGAAGCTCGTCATCGACGACCAGGGCACCGAGGTTCAGGCGATGACCTTCAACGGTTCGGTTCCCGGCCCGCTGATGGTCGTCCACGAGGGCGACTATGTCGAGCTCACGCTCATCAACCCGGAAACCAATACCCTGCAGCACAACATCGACTTCCATGCCGCCACCGGCGCGCTGGGCGGCGGTGCGCTGACCGAGATCAATCCGGGCGAAAGCACGATCCTGCGCTTCAAGGCGACCCGCGCCGGCGTCTTCGTCTACCACTGCGCACCTCCCGGAATGGTTCCGTGGCACGTCACCTCGGGCATGAACGGCGCGATCATGGTGCTGCCGCGCGACGGCCTGAAGGACGGCAAGGGCAACGACATCACCTATGACAAGGTCTACTATGTCGGCGAACAGGACTTCTATGTTCCGCGCGACGAGAAGGGCAACTTCAAGACCTATCCGAGCCCCGGCGATGCTTATGTCGACACGCTGGAAGTCATGCGCAAGCTCACCCCGACCCATGTCGTCTTCAACGGTGCCGTCGGTGCGCTGACCGGCGACAACGCGCTCACCGCAGCGGTCGGCGAAAAGGTGCTGATCGTCCATTCGCAGGCGAACCGCGACACCCGGCCGCACCTGATCGGCGGCCATGGCGACTATGTCTGGGCAGGCGGCAAGTTCAACAACCCGCCGGACGTCGACCAGGAAACCTGGTTCATCCCCGGCGGCGCGGCGGCGGCGGCGCTCTACACCTTCCTGCAGCCGGGCATCTACGCCTACGTCAACCACAACCTCATCGAGGCCGTGCTGCTGGGCGCCACCGCGCATGTGGTGGTGGAAGGCGAATGGAACGATGACCTGATGAGCCAGGTGTCCAAGCCTGCTCCGATGCAGCAGGGATAAGGCCGATGCTGCGCACCGGAGCCAATGGTCTTCTCGTGGTGTTGACGGCGGGTCTTTTCCATCTCGCCGGAACACACACCACGGCGCTTGACCTGGTTCCGGTCGCAGCTGACGGCAC